>JANLFZ010000004.1:17060-27312 GCA_024653385.1 Thermoguttaceae bacterium
GACGAGGGCGCGGGCGACCGGCGCCACCGCCGCGCCGTAGACGGCCTCGAAGTTGTCGGTGTCGGCCCCGCCGTTGTCGCCGCGGTTGGCCCACAGGATCACCGAGAGAAGACGCCGGTCCTCAAGCGGCTCGAAACCGAGAGCCCGGCGTCGCCTCGGGTGCGACAGACCGTTTCGAGCGGCGGGCGACCAGGACTGGAAAGGGAACCAAGACTGGGAAAAAGGGCGGACGTTCCCGCGTCGCGGGGCGACAGACGTGGGGTGCATGATGAGACTCCCACCAGACAAGCTTGGTCAAGGCGCACAGGGCGACAACACCGAATGTTCCCATCCGCCTTCGCAGAATCAACCGATGATCTTGCGACGATCTAGTGGAACCTTGGTGAAGCGGTTCGGGGCCCCGCGACCGCGACGCTGCTTAAGGGCCTCACGTGCGCGGACAGGAAAACTCCCCGCTGGCGAGCCACTCGGCATCGACCAAGGTCCAGAAGTCCAACGCAACCCTTTGAGTAATATAGAGGTACGGCAGCCAGCCGAAGCCGGCCTCGCCCCAGTCCGTCCCCCACGGCAGCATTGCGAGGATCGCCCCACGGCACGACCGAATGCGCCGCGTGTCGTCGTAGCCGAGTGCCACGGCGGCAATGCCGCCCTGGACACCATCGTAAATCGTGGGGTAAGGGATCTCGGATTCTCCCCCCAGCGAGGAGAAGACCGTAAACCCAAATACCGAGGCGAACCCCGCTGCGAGGAATGCCTTGATCGTGCGGAGCACGGCGTCGGGCCGTTTGTCGCGGCCATCGAGCCGAACATATTTCAGCGAGGGAAACCGTCGCGCCGAGGCGAAGGCAAAGGCGTCCGGGGCCTCCGCCAAAGAGGCCGCGACAGAATGACCTCGTGGTTCGTCGGGCACCCCCAGGCGTGCCACGGCGCGCAAGACCGTACGAATCTGCCAGGCCCCCGCCCCGGAGGCACTTTTCGACATGCGCGCCCCCGTCCAGTGAAGAAACTGCGGCGATGGCAAAAACAACCTTCCCGACGCCCGCCGCTCGAAGTACGTCAACAGGTTCGCACACGCCTGCGCCGCGCTGGAGAAGGCGGTTTGCCTGTCGATCGGGGCTGCGTACTCCCGCCAATCGACCCCCCGAGGCATCGGGTCTGCCGATCGAAGCTGCCCCAACGCCGCCGCGATCGGCTCGGACTCCGGCGTAAGGTCTCGCGGGTCTGGCAGATCCGGCAGCCAACCCAATCCCTCGGGAAAGAAATGCGACATGGAACATCCCGCACGTCGGCAAGAAAGCGTTGAACGGAGAATCCATAGGATCTGGCCGAACGCACGAGAACACAAGAACTGGTGGAACTCTGGCGGAGACACCGACGTCCACCGGACGACGAAGTCGCCATGAGGACCTCGAAAGGAAGACCGACGAAACGCGTTGGCCCCAGACGGGCCTCAACGTTCCCGCGCGTCGGGCGCGCCGGGTGCAAACTCCCAGCGCACACCCTGGCCAGTGCCATCGCCCACAAAGCGGATCAACGGACACTTCTGGTTCCGGTTCAACGAATTGATCGTGTCGTGCAAACGGCGCTTGGGGTCTTGATCCGGGGACGGAGGGAGCGGGTCGTCGATGTGGATGGGCCAACCCTCCTCTTCAAACGCGGCCAGCACCCGTTCCTGGTTCGCCGCCGGCACCTTGAACTGCTTGACAACGACTCGACCCACGCGAAGTTCCTGCCGATCCCGATCCCAGACCGGCCGGCAGCCGTTTTGGTGGTGCGCTGCTGGCAACTCTTGGGGCGAACTGGCATCCGCGGCCGCCTGGCAAGCGAGGTTTTCCCCCCGCACGAAGGCAACACCCGCCTCGGTCAGAACAAAACAGGTGGTCTTGCTGAAGCTGAGTTCGGGCTCGGTTTCAAACGACCTCGCGCGGTCGTCCTCGGCATCGACTTCCCGACGATGCTCCACGTATCCCGCGCAGACCAGCCACCGAAAGTCGTTCTTGGTCAGCCCTAGCGACCGGAGGTCTTCGATCTCCACCGCGAAGTCCCAAACCGGACGGCCGAGATCGACGGCGAACTGGTAGGCTTCCAGAAGAAACGCCAAGGCCCGATGCCCACGCTGCAAGACCAAGGCGGCACTGGCCTTGTCCGCGACACGAGGCGACTGGGCCTCCATAGGTGAATCGGCGGTTCCGCGACCGACTCCCCCCACAATCCACTCCTTCCACACGGCATGCACCGATCGAGAAAACCGTCCACGCACCAAGGACGGTTCGCACGACCGATTGGCGATCGCGCCGAACCACGTTTTCCAATGCGACCGAACGCATTTTACACATCCCTTAACTTGGGTCAACGCCCCACCAATGATAGGGGTTCTGGCGAAGACCCCCCCGACCGTCGGGGCCTACTCAACGCGGTGCAGCGCCGCTTGCCGCAGCGCAACGAAAACCGCTGGATCGGCTTGGGAGCCGGTCCAGCGGTCAGTTGAGCCGTTCCGCTGCCCGATGGCGGGTGCAGAGTCAGGTGTTCCGCGGCGCGGTGCCCTCGGTCAGGGGTTCCCCCGTGGCGTCGTCTACCACCGCACTTCGGCCCGTGCGACGAACCCGTCGAACGTCAAGGCGTTGTCGGTCATGTCATCCAAGGCACTGTAGTTGTTGGCCTGAACGCCGCGGATGTAGTCGTTCAACTTGACCACGTTGAGCCAGCCGCTGACCATGTAGCCCGCGGTCAGTTTCCATCGTCCGTTGCAGCTCATCCAGCCGGCGCCGACCTCGAGGTCGAGCATCGAGACCAGCCGACCGGCCTTCCAGCTCGTGTCGACGATGAGCGGGTCTTGCGTGCTGCCCTGGAAGTAGGTCGAACGGAACTCGCCGCCCACGAAGCTGGCCGCGCTCTTGCCGTAGACCAAGAGTCCCGAATTGCAGGCATGGCGTTCGCCTTCCAAGCCGATGCGGATGCCGCCGCCGTCGAAGTTGATCTCGCTGCGAACATCCTCTTGGATCTGCTCGGTAAACGTCGCTTGGAACGACTGCTCGAGCGAGGCATAACGCACACCGATGAGGTAGTTCACCCAATACCGATCTCGGCGGAGGAAGATGTGGCGGTAGTCCACATCGACGAGATCGAACCGCATGTCTTGCTGGGCGCGGGCGCTAAGCCAATCGATCGCGGCGTCGAAGGTCGACGGGTGAAGGACCATCGCGCGAAGCACATAGGGCTGCTCGGTAAGCGAAATGGCGTCGGCCGTCTCGCTCTCGAAATGGGTATACGTGGCGCCCAGACTGGCGCACTCGTCCAGCGCCCGGGCGAACCCGAGGCGGAAGGCCGGCTCATAGTCGGGGTCCACCATCGCCGTGCGCCCGACCTGGATGGGCGTGCCCGGGCCGATCGGCCCGTTAAAAGGCACCGCGTACTCGATTTCCGCGCTGCGCGGGCGGAGGTAAAGGAACTCGCCAAACACCTGCCAGTTGCAGAAGCAACATCGTTCGCGACAGCAGGGCTCGCAACAAGCGGCGTCCCCGATCTGGGGAGCAGGCACTGGCGCGGCCGCCGGTGCAGGCTGCGCGGGGCCCGGCACGGCTGCTGCCATGTACATAATCTGCTGGGCGCCCACGGGTTGGACTAACCCAAGGATCGCCAGCGCAACACCGAGAGCGGAGATTCCTTTCATGACGTGTCTTCCTTGTTGATCGAGTCGGACGCGATGGAACGGCTGATCCGGTTTACCGGCTTCTTAGGGATGTATCGAGGAACCAGCCGAAGGAATTGATCTTTGCTGGAATTGTCGGCAAAGGCTGTGCATATCGCCCATCTTCCCTGTGGTCGCCTGTGAGCCCAAGACGCTCTCAAGACCGCGCCGGAATACCCCCCGACCCCTCGGTGGTCTATAATCGAGCTTGGCTTGCCATGGGTCCCCCGAGAAGGAGATTCGCGATGTTGCTCGTGCCGTTGCGGTGGCTGTTCGGGCTCTTGCTGCTGGTGGTCACCGGGACCATCACCCTTGCCGGAGAACGCCCGGCGGGTTCGGCGGTTTCGCCTCAACCCTTGAAGCTCGACAAACCGCTTCTGGCCCATTGGACCTTCGACGACGCCTTCGGCCCGGCCTGCCGCGACGCCAGCGGCAACGGGTGCGACGCCGGCGGCGCAGGCTTCGATCGCGTGCCAGGGGTGTTCGGCACGGCCGTGCAGCTTGCCGGGCAGCACCGCCTGCACGCCCCGGGCAAGCCGGCCCTCGGCACGATGCCCAAGATCGCGATTTCGGCCTGGGTGATGCCCACCGCGTTCGAACGCTACAACGAGATCTTCCGCAAGGAGGACGGCGATCAGCGCGTGCTCTTCTCGTTCCAAGAGCATGGCACGGTGCTCTCGCTGGGCCTGAACGTGGGCGGCTATCAAGAGTGCGACGCGCCGGTCGATCCCAAGCAACTGCTCGACGGCCGATGGCACCACGCGGCCGCCTCGTTCGACGGCAAGGCCATGCGGGTCTATCTCGACGGAAAGCAAGTCGGGTTCGTCGAGCGTCCGGGCCAGATCACCGCCGGCGGTCAGGCCGACGGGTGCATCGGCTCGGCCGGCGGGGGCGAATGCTTCCAGGGCCTGCTGGACGACCTGCGGATCTACGCCGACGCCCTGACCGCCGACGAGGTGGCCGCGCTTCATCAAGACGGCCTCGCCTCGATCGCCCGGGCGACCGAGGCCGTGGCAGCCGACGAGCCCGACCTGGGCAAGAAGCCCCTCGCGCACTGGACCTTCAACGAGCGGGGCGGCAATGTGCTGCGCAACATAGCGGGGCCGACGGGCGATGCAACGTCCGGCCGCGCCCTGCCGCGCACCCGCGGCGTCCACGGCACCGCGCTGGCCCTACGCGGTAATCACACCCTGGCAACCGCCGGTCCCCAGTCGCGCGAGATCGCCAAGATCACCTTCTCCGCGTGGACGCGACCCACGGATCTCACGGGCTTCCGCGAGATCTTCCGCCGCGAGTGCCCCGAGCGGCTCTTGTTCTCGTACCAAGAGAACGGCACGATCCTCTCCTTGGGCCTGAACATCGGCGGCTACCAGGAGTGCGACGCAACGATCGACCCTGCCCAGGTGCTCGACGGGCGCTGGCACCACGTTGCGGCCACGTTCGACGGCGAGTTCATGCGGGTCTATCTCGACGGGAAGGAAATCGGGTCGCTGCGCCGGCCGGGCAAGATCGCCAACGACCCCAAGCCCGTGGCGTTCATCGGTTCCTCCTCCGGCAGCGGCGAGTTCTTCCAGGGCAGCCTCGACGACCTGCGGATCTACGAGGACGCCCTCTCGGCCGACGAGATCGGCCAGATCTACCGCGCCGGCCTGGAGTCGCTCGCCCGGCTCTCGAAGGAACTCGAAGGCCAACTGGCGGCCGCGATTTCTGTTCGGCGATCCGCCGCCGGATCCCGACGTGGTCGAGGCGATCCTGGCGAAGCTCAAGGCGGGCTTTCCCGAGGCCTACGACGATCTGGTCAAGTTCACCGGACGAAGCCCGCTGGAGTATCTGCTTTCGGGCGATGGCGACGCCTTGGCGCGCGAGGCCGAGCGGCTCGTCGAGCTGTTGCTCGAATACAAGCCGCTGACCGAACACCAGAAGAGCAAGCAGACCGCCGACGAGGCCCGGCATTGGGCCGAGGCCGAGAAGCTCGAGGCCCGCCTGGAGAGACTCAAGGCCCAAGGCCCTGCGGCCCGGCATTCGCCCGAGTGGATCGAGATCATCCTGGCGGCCGGTCCGCGGGTGCAGTTCCGGCCGCACGTCAACGAAGCGGTGGCGCCCTACGTCCGTCCGCACACGCCCCAGACCAAGGATCTTGCGGCCGACGAGGCGCGGCAGGCACTCCAGCGCGACTGGCTCCACCAGTGCGCCCAGACCCCGACGCCCGAGCGAATCCGAAGCGAGATCCAGTGGACCCGCCAGCTCGCCGCGCGCATCAAGGCCGAGCATCCCGCGAGCGACTTCACCCGGGAGTTGGCCGGGCTGGCGGAGTTGGAGAAACAGGCGGCTTCGCTTCGGACCGCGGACAAGGAGATGTACTTCCGCGTGCGCGAGCTGAAGCGGTCGGTGATGTTCAAGAACCCGGTGGTCGATTTCCAGAAGGTGCTGTTCGTCGACATGCCGTACCCGGCCGGCTCGGAGTGGCCGCACGAGACGCGGCACCGGCTGGGCTACATGGCGGTGCCGGGCGGGCGGCTGTTGATTCTCGACGGGCTCTCGCCCGGGGGCCATCTCACCCAGCTCATGCCCCAGGCGCCGCTTCACGGGTCGTTCTGGCGGCCCGATCTCTCGTTCGACGCCAAGAAGGTGCTCTTCTGCTTCAAGCCGCACAACGAGAAGGCGTTCCACCTGTATGAGATCAACGTCGATGGCTCGGGCCTGGTGCAACTTACCGACGGCATCTACGACGACCTCGACCCGATCTACCTGCCCGACGGCCACCTGCTTTTCTCGACCACGCGGGGCCACACCTACGTGCGGTGCATGCCGCCGACGAACGCCTTTGTGCTGGCTCGCTGCGAAGCCGACGGCAAGAACATCTACCTCGTCTCCCAGAATAACGAGCCCGACTATTTGCCCTCGGTGATGAACGACGGCCGCGTGGTCTATACGCGGTGGGAGTACACCGACAAGCCGCTGTGGCGCGCGCAGAAGCTCTGGACGATGAATCCCGACGGCACGCAGGTGCTGATGTACTGGGGCAACCAGAGCGTCTGGCCCGACCTGATGAAGGACGCCCGCAGTATTCCCAAGAGCCGCCGCGTGATGTTCACCGGCAGCGCCCATCACAACTGGTTCAGCGGCTCCGTGGGGATCATCGACCCCGACGGCGGCTTCAATTTCCCCCAGGGCATCACGAAGGTCACGGCCGACGTGCCCTGGCCCGAGTGCGGCGATGGGCCGGTCGATCCGGTCGAGCGGGCCGACTATCATGCGTCGGGGCAGTACGCGGGCTATTACTCGCCGTATCCGCTAAGCGAGCGCGACTTTCTCGTCTCGGCCAATCGGGGCGACAAGTTCGTGCTGTATCTGATGGACGTTTGGGGCAACCGCGAGCTGATCTACGAGGGGACGCACAACATCTTCCACGCCCTGCCGCTGCGCCCGCGCCCGCGGCCCCCGGTGATCGCCGACCGCGTGGCCTGGCCGATGCGCAACGAGCGGCTCGATCCCAAGCCGGGCGTGATTTATAGCGGCGACGTGTACCAGGGGGCCCCGCCCGAGCTGCGCGGCAAGGCGAAATACATCGACCCCAAGACGTACACCTACTGGTACAAACGGCCATACATCTCGACCGGGCCGGTCGTCTCGGCCGTGCAGTCGGAGGGAGTCAAGCGGATCCTTGGCACGGTGCCGCTGGAGCCCGACGGCTCGGTGGCCTTCATCGCGCCGCCGGGCAAGGCCCTGCATTTCCAGTTGCTCGATGCCGACCAGCGGGCGCTGCACACGATGCGGAGCTTCGTCGGCGTGATGCCCGGCGAGCGCCGCGGATGCCTGGGCTGCCACGAGTCGCACAGCCGCACGCCGGTGGTGCGAAGCCAGGCGATGGCGCTGGTCAAGGAGCCCCGCGCGATCGCGCCTCCACCGTGGGCCGACGACACGGTCAGCTACGCCCGGTACGTTCAGCCGGTGCTGGACAAGTACTGCGTGAAGTGCCACGCGGGCGAGGGCCCCGGGCAAGCGGCCCCCAACCTGACCTTCCGCCCGGGACCCGAGGTGTTCAGCGAACCGTACTTGACGCTGATTGGCCGGCCCAGTTGGGGCGCGCCGTACCAGGCGCCCAAGGACCCGCCGCCCGGCTTCGGCATCGCCGACATGATCATGGTCGAGGGCTATCACACGGTCGATCCGGCGGCGTACCTGACGCCGCGGCCGATGACCAAGCTCTCGTACAAGAGCCGGCTGGTCGAGTTGTGCGCCAGCGGCAAGCACTACGACGTAAGGGTCGATCCGGTGAACCTCCAGCGGATCATCGTCTGGGTCGACGCGATGTGCCCGTACCGGGGCGAGGAGGAAATCCGCGCCATCGACGACCCGGTGTTCCAAGGCGTCGACTGGCTCTCGATCCGCCCGCGGATCAAGACCGCGCCGACGATCGTCCGGCCGGGCCCGGTGGACTGATGGGTAGTGGCCCAACCACGTGCCTGTTTCGTTCGCGCCCGAACGGATCGTCGCATTTTCGCGGGCTTTGCCGCGAAGATCGGGACAGTCGCCGTGAGCGGTTAGCGACTTTCGATACCCCGACGAAGTGGAGTGCCTTATGACTCGCCTTGCAATGACCATGGGAGCGGTTCTGGGGGTGGTTCTTGGCAATCTGTCGGCCGCATGCGCCGCGCCCGAGGAGGCCGACAGCCAGCGCATCGTGGCCGCGTGGACCAAGGTCTGGGACGATCCGCAGACCGACGCGGGCATCCGGGCAGTACTCGGGGCCGTGGATCCCGCGCGGATGTCGAAGCATGTCTTCTATTTGGCCAAGGACCCGCTGCCTTTTCGCAAGCTGAACTACACATTGCCGGGCCACTCGAAGAGCACGCTGGACGAGGCCGACGACTATCTGGCCGACCAATTGCAATCGTGGGGGTATCGGGTCGAGCGTGAGGGGGTCCGCGTGCAGGCGTTCCGGCGCGACGCGACGAAACCCAAGCACGCGCAGTACGCGTCGCCCCGGCCCGAGGACCCCTGGTACACCGCGCACAACCTGTATGCCCAGAGGCGCGGCCGCACGCGTCCGGAAGAGATCATCCTCATCCTGGCGCACAAGGATTCGCAGAGCTGGGTCGATTCGCCGGGAGCCAACGACAATGCCATCGGCACGGTGGGCGTGCTGGAGATGGCCTGCGTGCTCTCGCGGCAGACCACCGAGCGCACGGTCCGGTTCCTATTCTGCAACGAGGAGCACACGCCTTGGACCAGCGTCACCGCGGCGGAGAACGCCAAGAAGCGGGGCGACCGGATCGTCGCCGTGTTCAATCTCGACGGCATCGGCTCCAAAGGGCCCGACGAGACCAAGGCACGCAAGAAGACGAATGTGACCGGCTATACCACGCCCGAGGGCCAGCGCCTGGCCCAACTGATGACCGCCGCCTGCGCGCGGTACGTTCCGTCGCTGACGCAGCGCGTGGAGAAGCGGCCGCGGCCCGGGGACGACGACGGTTCGTTCGTGCGCGCCGGCTACAGCGCGGCCGTGGTCAACATCGGCTCCTGGCCGTACGCCGACCCGCACTACCACGCCGAAAGCGACGTGCCCGAACACTGCGATGTCGACAACGCGGCCATGGCCGTGCGCGCGACGCTGGCGGCCGTGCTGGCGCTGGATCGCGCGGCGCCGAATCGGTAATCGCCTCTCGGGCGATGCCCAAGCTGGCGGCAAGGGCATGTCGCCTGGTCACGACAAGGCCGCCAGGGCCTCGGAGCGCGATTCGTAGATCGGCCAGATGAGGTCGAACTTGGCGACCTCGAGGATCTCGCGCCCGACCCGCGAGACATTGCAGAGGACGAGCCTGCCGCCGTCGGCGCGGATCCGCTTCCAGATCATGTGGATCGCGCCGAGCATCTCCGACCCGAAATGCGGCACCTGTTCGAAATCGACCACGACGTCCTTGACGTCGTCGCATGCCACGATCGCCTGGAGGGTTTGCAGTTCGGGCTGCATGTTCTCGGTGGCGAGGCTGCTGATATTGCAGCGGGGAATCAACAACAGGGTGCTTCCGTTCCGTTCGATGCGGAACACGTTCTCTTCGGACATCAAGCCACCTCGCTCTCGGCGGAGGGCAAAGCGCGTTCACGCCGCTTGATCAGCGTGACCCGATTTCCCGTCTCGTTGTGAATCACTTCGTCCATGAACGCCCTCATGAGCAAGAGTCCCCGGCCGCTGACCTTTTCCAGGCTGTCGGGCAGGGTGGGATCAGGGAGCTTCGAGGGGTCGAACCCGGGCCCTTCGTCGCGGATGGTGAAAACCGCCTCGTCGCGCGACAGGGTGGCCTCGACGTGGATCCGGCGATCGCGGTAGGGGGGGACGCGGGCACGTTCGGCGGCCACGCGGTAGAACGACGTGTCGTCCTCGCCCCGAAGCTCCGAACCCACCTCCAAGTTCCCGTGGTACAGGGCATTGACCAGGGCCTCTTCGAGCGCGACGCCGATTCGCGTGCACTCGGCGTCTCCGCAGAGACCCATTTGCAGGAGGTTGTCCTGCAAGTAGGCGACCAGGGTGGCGATCAGCGTGCTGTCGTTGTCCAGGACGAA
>JANLFZ010000004.1:27322-33161 GCA_024653385.1 Thermoguttaceae bacterium
CTGCGGGTCATGTGGCCCAGGAGCCGGCTGTGGCATCGCTGCCGGCCGGAGAGCGAGAGGACGCGATGCACCGTGTCCAGAAGATCCTGGGCGAGGATCCGTTTGGGGACATAGCTTGCCGCACCCTCCTGAAGCGCCCGGACGGCGATTTCCTCGCTGCCCTTGGACGTCATGAGGATGACGGGGACGTGGGGCGTTCCCGCCCGCACCGCGGCCACGAGTTCGAGGCCGTCCATGCCCGGCATCACCAGGTCGGTCACGACCAGGTCGACGGGGCCGCGTTTCATGGCGGCCAGGGCGTCGGCGCCGTCGACCGCGTAACGCACTTGGAGTTCCGAGTCTTTTTCCAGCAGTCCACCCACCAGGCGGCGATCGACCGCGGAATCATCAACGACAAGTACAGTTGTCATCGACGCCACCACTTTCGAGCGTTGCGGGGCCGACGGGCCGTCGGTCCCGCGTCCGAGTTAGGTTCCATGTCCGACTGCCCCGCCCCGCACGTAGTATACCAGAGCCGGCCTCACCCTTGCCATTTCCTCCTCCAGCGAAACGAACGTCTTGCCGGCTTCGTCGAGATTCTGTTGCTGGGCGAGGGTTTCCACCAAGAACGCCCGCTCGAAAGCCCGGCAGGCGCCGAAATAATTCAGCGAACCTTTGAGGGTATGGGCAAGACGCCGGACTTCGCCCGGCGTGCCTGCTTCCAGGGCCCGACGGATGCCCGCCAGCAGGCGTGGCGATTCCTCCAGGAAGGTCTCCGCCACCACCCGCAACAGTTCCCGATCGCCCTTGACCGTCTCGAGCGCGAGTGCCCAATTCACGGCGGGCTCGCCCGACAGATCGGCCTCGTCGGGCGGCGGGCCGACCGGGGCCGACTCGCCCAGAACCCCGTCGACCACCGCCAGCAACTGCTTCGCCCGGATCGGCTTGGCGATGTACTGGTCCATCCCCGCCTCGAGGCACCGTTCGCGGTCGCCCGACATCGCGTGGGCGGTCATCGCCACGATGGGCACGCGGCGGCCCGACCCGGCCTCCAGACGGCGGATCGCGGCCGTGGCCTCCAGGCCGTCCATCTCGGGCATCTGGATGTCCATGAGCACCAGGTCGAACGTCTCGGAGCGGAAGGCGGCGACCGCCTCGCGACCCGTGTTGGCAATGCGGATCACATGCCCGCGCCGCTCCAGCAACCCGGTGACCAGCTTCTGGTTGACCAGGCTGTCCTCGGCCAGCAGGATGCGGAGGGACCGGCCGGGGAGCGGCCGGGCGGAGGAGGGCTTCTCGGCCTCCGTTTCCATCGCCGCGATGCCCAATGCCGCCATGATCGCGTCGAGCAGGTCCGAGCGCTTGACCGGCTTGAGGACGTAGGCGGGAAGGCCCAATTGCTCGCAGCGCGAGATGTCTCCCGGGCGGTCGCCCGAGGCAAGCATCATCACCGTGGGAACGCCCCCTTGGGGCTCCCTCTGGATCGACTCGGCCAAGGCGAACCCGTCCACGTCGGGCATCTGGGCATCGGCCACCACCAGGCCGAAGGGGGAGCCCGCACGCCGGGCCTCGCGCAGCAAGTCCAGCGCCTCGCGTGCCCCCGAGGCCAGCGTGGGCACCATCTCCCAGGTACGGAGCGTCTCGTCGAGGATCGCCCGCGTCGTGGCATTGTCGTCGACGACGAGGACGCGCACTCCGCGGAGTCCGTCGGGGAGCGTCTGGCCCGGTTCTTCGGAGCCGGTCGCGGGGACGCCCACGCGGGCCGTGAAATGAAACGTGCTGCCGCGTCCCACCTCGCTCTCCAGCCAGATCCGCCCGCCCATCATCTCGACCAGGCGCCAGCAGATCGTCAGGCCCAGTCCGGTGCCGCCGAATCGGCGCGTCGTGGTGCTGTCGCCCTGTTCGAAGGCGCGGAAGATGGCCTCGCGTTTCTCTTCCGGAACGCCGATTCCCGTGTCGCGCACGGCGAAATGCAGCATGGCCTCGCCATCGGCACGCGACGCGCAAGCGACGTCCAGCAGCACCTCTCCCCGCTCGGTGAACTTGATCGCGTTGCCGACCAGATTGACCACGATCTGGCGCAGGCGCGTGGAGTCGCCGAGGACGAGTTCGGGCACGTCGGCGCGGACGCGGCTGGCCAACTCGAGCCCCTTGCGGTGGGCCCGGACCGCCAGCGACTTCATCGTATCGCCCAGCACCTCGCGCAGGTCGAACTCGGTCCGATCGAGCACCAGCTTGCCGGCTTCGATCTTCGAGAAGTCGAGCACATCGTTGACCAGCGACAAGAGCGATTCGCCCGACTCCTGAACCACCCGAAGGTACTCGCGCTGCTCGGCGCTCAGCGCGGTGTCGAGCACCAGTTCGGTCATGCCGAGGATGGCATTGAGCGGGGTGCGGATTTCGTGGCTCATGTTGGCCAGAAAGGCGCTCTTGGCGCGGTTGGCCGCTTCGGCCGCCTCCTTGGCCTGCTGGAGGTGTTCTTGCGCCCACTTCTGTTCGGTGACGTCCCAGAACACGGCCTGCGTGCCGACGATCCGGCCCGCCGCGTCGCGCACGGCCGACTTCATGACGTGCACGTAGCGGACCTCGTCGCCTTTCTGGTTGCGTTCCACATCCTCGAACAAGGCGCCGGTGGCGGCCACCTGCTGGTCGTCGCGCCGGTATTTGGTGGCCAGCTCCTCGGGATAGAAGTCGAAATCGGTCTTCCCGAGAATCTCGGAAAGCGGCTTCCCCAACAGCGCGCAGAACGAACGGTTGGCGAACGTGAATCGCCCCTGGAGGTCCTTGCGCAGCACCTGGACCGGGAGGTTCTCGACCAGCGACGAGTACAGGGCCTCGGAGTCCTTGAGCACGGCTTGAGCCCGAATGCGGTCGGCGATCTCGATCTCCAGGTTCCGGTTGGCCTCCTGGAGTTCCCGGGTCCGCTGGACCACGAGTTGCTCCACTTCGGCGGTGCGGCCCAACAGGGCGTTCGCGTTGAGCACCAACAGGGTGGTAATCAGAATTCCCGATAGCAGCGTGCTCAGCGGAAGCCAGGTCCGGCGCGCGGCGATGTAGGCTTCGGTGGGCGTGCCGTAAGCCGCCCAGGTGCGCCCGCCGATGGGTATCTCCACGCGGTGGACGATGCCCTCGGTGGTTTCGGGGGGAGAGACGAGCCCGTCGGGCAACTCCTGGCGCGCGCCCGAAACGCGCACGTGGAGAATCTGCGGCGCGCTGGGCACGGTCTCGTCGAAGAACCGCAAGTCGATGGCCTCCGGTTCGGTTTCGGCCAGCGCGTGGTCGATGATGCCGCCGATGCGGAAACACCCGAGAACGACGCCTTCCATGGCCTTGAGGCGTTCGTCGCGGGATTCGGGGACCACTCCCGCGCGGTAGATCGGCTCGAACACGAAGACCCCCGCCGCCCGGCCCTCGCCCGTCTCGACCGCGGCAGGCACCCCGGCCGCGATCGAGGCGCCGTCCTCGATCCGCTTGATCGCCGCGCGGAACGTCTCGCTCGAGGCCAGATCGAATCCGGCGGGCAAAACCTTCGCGTCGGCCGGTTCGAGGAAGAAGACGGGGTAATAGGTGTCGCGCTCGTCGGCGGGCACGATCTGCCCTTCCGCATCCTTCTGGCAGATGCGGTAGTCCGCGTGCAATTCCTCCCGGGCCTCTTCTTCGTGGTCCGCCCGGTCGGCATGTGGCACGCGCGCCGCACGGCCCAGGGCCAAGAGCCCGGGATGCCGCGCGAAAAACGACTGGCTAAAGGCCCGAAACTCCTGACGCTCGACAAGTTGCGAGCCGGCGTAGAACGCCGTCAGGGCGTCGAGGACCCAAAGGCACTCGTTGACCTCGCGATGAACCGCCCCGACTTGCACGCCCGCGTCGATCCGAAACCAGGCTTCGAGCAACCGCTGTTCTCGCACCCGAAGCGCCCGGTAGACCACGCCCGAGATGGTCAGACCCACGAGCCCGACCACCAGAAGCACGAGGACTCGCGAACGCGTCGCGCCAGTCTGGGCGCTGGTTTCCATGGTGCTTTCGACGACGCATCTCCCGGCCGATCGCTGGCCAGATCAATCGACCGCCGGGGACTACCCCGGTGAGGGAGTACCACTAGTAAGGGGATGCCCGGCTCCCGAACAAGTCGCCCTTGATAGGCTACCCCCACGATAGTCGGAACCACCGGTTAGGGCAACCCCACGCAATAGGGGTGGCCCAGTCAGGATTGGCCTTGGCCAGTATCGGCCCTCAACGGTATTGTGGCATCCGAATCGGATCGTGTCGCGTATGGTTGCCCCTTGGCCCTTTCGGGAAGCCTGACTCATGGTGCCAGAACCCGCCGCAGGCCACCTCGACCGCAAGACGTGTCCGGCAAGAGCGCCCCTGTATGAGGCTTTTTTCGACGAGTGCCGCCGGTTCCTGCACGATCCCTCCAGCCGCGAGGGATACGGCAAGAAGGCGTGGGCTTGTCTGGCACGCGAGGGCCTCACGAAAGAACTGGTTGCACGGACCCCCATCGGGTTGCTGGGCGACTGCTCCCAGATGCGGGCACGGCTGGTCGAACGCGGGTTTTCGCCCCAAGAGGTTCGGGAGTCCGAACTGGCTGCCGATCCGCGTCTGCCCGGAAGGCTCGTCGGACCGATCCGCGACGCACAGGGTGAAATCGTCGCCTTCTGGGCGCGCGATCCCGAGGGCCAATCGCCACGGTTTCTTTTCAAAGGCGATTGGAAGCGCCAGACGCCGGCCATCGGGCTCGAGGTGGCCTTGCCCGTGGTGGCCGATGGCAGCCTGGGGCTCTTGCTGGTCGAGGAAATCTTCGACGCGCTATGGCTACAGGCCCAGGGGTTTCTCGGGGTCGCGGCGGTCGGCGGATCGCTTGCGGACCTGACCTCGGCGCGGTGGGAAGCAATGGCCTCGCTGGGGGTCGGATGCGTCACGCTGGCGCCAAGGGGCGGTCGCTCGGCCGACCGGCTGCTCGAAAACGCCCTGGATAGCGCCTACGCCGCGCGCCGGGCTCCCGCCGTGCTCGTGTTGCCCCCGGACGCGTGGGGCGAGTTCCGGTCGATCAACGACTTGGTGCGTCGTGGGGGAATCGAAGGGCTCTGTTCGGCCTTGGATCGCGGGGTCGTCCACGGCTACGACCGGAAAGCCCGACTCTTGCTGGCGCGCCACCGGAACGGGTCGGTTTGGACCGAGTCGAGCAAGCTCGCGGCGTGGAACGAGGCGGTGCGTTTCTATCGCCAGCGCACCCGCGCCGGGGTCGAAGATCTCGACGAGTTCTTTGTCCCACCGATCGCGGTGGAATTGGGAATCCGTTGGGACCTCGCGCGATTCTGTCCCGCGGATCCGACGCCGCGGTCCGGTGTCGAGGCGGAGACGCCCGGCATTCCGTCGCCGCCAGACCGGACCCATTCTCAGCTCCCCAGAGGCTATTGCCCGATCCACCGCTGCCATCCGCTTGAGTGCTTCTGCTTCGACTGACGCGAGCGCGGCGTTCGCCGCCACGTACTCGGTCGAATGGACGGACGGGGCACGCCGAATGGTCCAAGGGGTCCGGACCGGGCGGGAACTTTCCGCCGATCGGCAACCGCGCATTCCGCAAGAGTCGGCCAGCCTGCTCGTTCGGTACCGCCGCACCGGGCCATGACGTGCCGAAGACCTCCTCCCCGCAAAGCGCGCCTGGGCTAGAATTGAACAGCGCCAGGCATTGCATCTTGCTGGGGAGGCGATTGATGGAAACCTCGATGGCAGCCCGCGTTGCCACGAGCCGGTCCGTCCGAAGCGCGCTGGCCGCGGCCATGGTGCTGGCGACCACGAGCCTAGCGGCCGCGCCGGCCCCCAAGCAGGGCTCCGAATCGACCCCGGTGGAGTCCGCCGG
>JANLFZ010000004.1:33171-34417 GCA_024653385.1 Thermoguttaceae bacterium
TGCGCGCAAGCGACCTGTTCCACCGCACCCTCCGCGGCACGGTGTTCCTCGTCGCCGACTTGCCGGACCAACGCTTTTCGGCCGGCAGCGGCTGGCTGGTGGACGCCGAGCGACGGCTCGTCGTCACGAACGACCACGTGGTCGAACAGGCCACGCGGATCCGGGCCTACTTCCCCATATACAAGGACGGGAACCTCGTGGCCGAGCGGCAGGCGTACCTCAAGGAAGGGCGTGCCATCGAGGGCGAGCTGATCGACAGCGACCCCAAGTGCGACCTGGCGCTGGTGCGTCTCGCCTCGGTTCCCGACGGCGTCGCGTCGCTGGTCCTGGCACGGCAAAGCCCGGCCGTCGGCGAAACGATCCATTCGATCGGCAATCCCGGCGCGATCGACGCGCTTTGGGTGTACACGCACGGCACGGTTCGGGCGGTCCACCGGTTCCGCGAGAGCGACGGCGTCTTCGAGGCGAGGGTGGTCGAGACCCAGTCGCCGGTCAATGCGGGCGACAGTGGCGGGCCGGCGGTCAACGACCGGGGCGAGTTGGTGGCCGTCGTCAGTCGCGGCCGGCGCGACGCGCGCTTGCTCCAGCAGTTCATCGACGTGAGCGAGGTTCGGGCGTACCTGCAAACCGCCTTGCCGCTGGTCGATCCGAAGACCGCCGAGCAGTTCAATGCGCGCGGCGTGCGCCGGCACGCGCGCGCACGGTTCGACGACGCCATTCGGGACTTCACCGACGCCCTGCGCCTCGACGCCAAGTTTTGCGAAGCCCTGAGCAACCGAGGCTGGTGCTTCTACGAGAAGGGCGATTTCACCACCGCCCTCCGCGACTTCGATGCGGCCATCGAGGGCGGATACCGCGAGTTCGGGGCGTACCGCGGCCGGGCGTACGCAAACCAGCGCGCGGGGAAAGCGGCCAACGTCGTCGCCGACCTGAACGAGGCGATCCGCCGCCGGTCCGACGATGCCGGACTGTACTTCGACCGCGGCATGGCCCATGCCCTGGCCGGGCGGACCAAGCAGGCCCTCGCCGATTTCACCGCGTCGATCGAGCGCGGGCCGACCGCCGCCGCCTTCTATCATCGCGCTTGCCTCTTGTCGCGAAACGACCGAGACGAGGAGGCCCTGCGGGACTTCGCCGCGGCCTTGGACCGCGAGGGCGAAAACGCCGAGATTCTCAACGCCCGCGGCTGTTGCCTGTACAAGCTCGGCCGCTACGACGAGGCCCTGGCCGACCATCACCGCGCGCT
>JANLFZ010000499.1 GCA_024653385.1 Thermoguttaceae bacterium
CGCGCAGCGTCGCCTGGGCGTACATGCCCGGCTTGAACCGGCCCGCCGTGTTCTCGAGAATCACGCGAACCTGCACGGTCCTCGTCTCCTTGGTCAAGAGCGGCTCAATGAAGGCCACCGTGCCCCTGACCGGCCGCTGCGGTTCGCTTTCGAGCGTCACTTCGACCGGCTGGCCAATCTGCACCCACGAAAGCTCTGATTCGTACACCTCGAGGATCAACCACACCTGGCCGAGGTCGGCGATCGTGTAGAGCACGTCGCCCTCCTTGACGTACTGGCCCGGCCGGACCTTCTTCTCGATCACCGTGCCGCCGATCGGCGCGTACACCACGAGGCGGTCTTGGGACTTGCCGGTTTGGGCCAGTTCGTCGAGCTGGGAGTCGGTGATTCCCCAGAGCTGAAGCCGGCGGCGCGAGGCGGCCGACAGATTCAGCGCCAAATCGACGCCGGCGGCCTTCTGGGCCTGCTCGCGGCGGAGCGCCGTAAGATACTCCTCCTGCGTGGAGAGGAGTTCAGGGCTATAGATGCTCACCAGGTGCTCGCCGCGCCGAACCGGCGTTCCCGGGAAGTCGGCAAAGACCTGTTCCACCCGGCCGTTGACGCGCGAGGCGATCTGCGCCACGCGGGTCTCGTCGAGTTCGATCCTCCCGACCGTGCGGATCTCCTTGAACAGCTCGCGTGCCTCGATCAGCCGGGTATCGACCGAGGCCATGCGCCGGGCGTGTTCGCCCAGCACGAGGCGCACCGAAGGGTCCTCGGCCTCCCAAGGGTCCTGGCGGGCATCGAGGGGCGTCAGATCCATGCCGCAAAGAGGGCAGATGCCCGGATGATCCAGGCGGATCTGAGGGTGCATCGAGCAAGTCCAGAGCTTGCCCGGCGCAGCGCCGGCGTCCTCGGGCCGGGCGACCGCTTGGTTTCGCCCCGTCGCCCACATGACGCCGGCGCCGACCAAAGCCCCGGCCAGCACGAGCATGACAGACACCGTGATGCGATACATCGTTTGGGTTCCTGATGGACGCAGGACGACCGGATTCCTACTTGGCCAGTTTCGCGAAGTACTTCTCCGGCTCTTTGCGAAGTTCTTCTTCGCAGCCGGCACAGCAAATGAAGACCGTCCGGCCGGCGACCGTGAGCTTGATCGGCGTGCCCATCGACCCCAGCGGCTCGCCCGTCACCGGACAGATGGCCTGCTTCTCGGCCAGCGCGCGGTCGGCGGGCGAGAGTTGTGCAAGTCCCTCGGGGTCGGCCTTGCGAGCCTCCTGGGCGGCGGGGGCCTGACTCGTGGCTTTCGCCTTGTGGGCCGGTTGCTCGCATCCAACCAACATGCCCAACGAGAGGCCAAGTCCGAAAAGGACGGTTCGACGAGAAGATCGACTCATGGTCTTGCTCCGATGCGCAGTAAGGACAGGAGAACTGGGGTAACAATGCGCTCCCATCACTTCAGGGGGCGATGGGGAAAGCCCGAAGTGGCCTCATGCGAAGTCTGAAAAGAACAGCACGCGCGCACTCGGCCTCACGCGGAGGGTCCGAAGGTACGATCGGCGCGTAGCACCAGCGCCAAGAGGGCCGGTCTAGATCAGAAACCGGCAGAGCGTGCTAAGTCGTTGCGAAAGCGGCGATGCCCAAGGGGCGGCGTCGGGCCGAAAAACGCTCGTCGGAGAAAGTCCGATCCGTGGCGCCGCAAGCGCGCCTTGCGGAAGATCGAGAAAGACCACCCCACGGGCGCTGGGCGATGTTGGGCTGGCCGGCACACCAGCGGGCGAAGGGGATGACCCCCTCACGCACGCACAACCCGCCCCACACGCACATGGGGACGCGGCGCCCTGGGCCGCGGTTACCCCGCAGCACGTTCGTTTGGCGACATGCCGTTTCGCGCAGCACGGCCGGGCCTTGCCACAACACTCGCCCGAGACGGGACGGCAGCACGCCGACACCGTCGCACGGGGCGATGCCCTGGAATGATCGCACCCGGGCGCTGAACCGGCGCAGGCACACCCCCCCATCGGCATGCCCGTCATCGGCATGGCCAGCATGGTCATCCAGACGGTCAGTCTCGTCAAGGAACGACCGATTTCGACCATGAGCGTGCTTCCCGCCGTCGGGACCCGGCAACCAGCGGCCAGATTTCATCCACTTTCAATACTACCTGAATTCCCTATTGGAAGCAATGTTCGGCATTTCTGTTCGTGCGTTCGTTGACAGGTCGTCGTAAGCCATTTAGAGTAAAAGTGTTTCCGTTGTTTGCGGTTCTCCGCCGGGAGGCACGACGCACAGTGACCGGGAAGGCGTGGGGGGGCGTATTCGATCAGGCGACCGATCGCCGGGTGGAGGAGTTCACCGAGAGCGTGAGCTTCGACCGCCGGCTTTACGCGCAAGACATCGACGGCTCGATCGCGCATGCGCAAATGCTCGCCAAGGTCGGACTTCTGACCGACGACGAGTGCGCGCGGATTGTGCAAGCGCTGGGCGAAATTCGCCAGGAAATCGAGCAGGGCCGCTTCCGCTTCACCAGCGAGTTGGAAGACATCCACATGCACGTCGAGCGGGCATTGATCGACCGCCTCGGCGACGTCGGCCGCAAGCTGCACACCGGACGCAGCCGCAACGACCAGGTGGCCACCGATCTGCGGCTTTGGGTCCGCACCGCGATCGACACCATCGACCGGCGTCTGGAGGACCTCCAACGCGCGTTCGTCGGGCGGTGCGACGCGGACTTCGACGTGATCCTGCCGGGCTATACGCACCTCCAGCGCGCGCAGCCGGTCTTGGCGCCCCACTATTGGCTTGCCTACTGCGAGAAATTCGAACGCGACCGGGGGCGACTCCGCGACTGCCGCCGCCGCGCGAACGTCTCGAGCCTGGGGGCGGCGGCCTTGGCGGGCACGAGTCTGCCCATCGATCGCCACGACGTGGCCCTGCGCCTGGGCTTCGACGCCGTGGCCGCCAATAGCCTCGATGTGTCCAGCGACCGCGACTTCGCGCTGGAGTTCGCCTTCGACCTGGCGATGATCGCCGAACACCTCAGCACCTGGGCCGAGGAGTGGATCCTCTGGTCGACGGTCGAGTTCGGGTTCCTCCGGCTCCCCCAGGCATTCTGCACCGGCTCGTCGATCATGCCGCAAAAGGTCAATCCCGACGTGCTGGAGCTGATTCGCGGCAAGACCGCGCGGGTGATCGGCAACCTCCAAAGCCTGCTCGTGCTGATCAAGGGCCTGCCCCTGGCGTACAACCGCGACTTCCAGGAAGACAAGCCGCCGCTGTTCGATTCGTTCGACACGGTGCAAGCGTCGTTGGCGCTGGCCGCGCCGTTGGTTGCCGGGGCCGAGTTGAACCGCCAGGCCATTGCCGCGCGGCTCGATCAGGGGCATCTCGACGCCACGACGCTGATGGAGCACCTGATCCGGCGCGGCGTACCCCAGCGCACGGCCCATGGCATCGTCGGCCGGCTGGTCCGCCGGGCGCTGGACCGTGGCGTCCGGCTGGCAGACCTGGCGATCGACGAGTTCCGCGCCGAGTGCCCCGAGCTGAATCACGAGGTGTACCAGGTGTTGGGGGTCGAACAAGCGGTTCGCGCGATGCAGAGCTACGGCTCGACGGCGCCGGATCGGGTGCGCAAGGAAATCGATCGGTGGAAGGAGCGATTCAAGGGACGATAGCACGGACGGCTTCGCCGTCCGGGACGGTCCCCTTCGTCAAGCGCGGAAGAGGGTTCCACGATGTCTACGATGCTCCGACGGCCGATTCGGCGGATCTCGGTGTTGCTGGTCCTGCTCGCCGGGTTGCCGATAGAGATCCAGCCGGCCACGGCGGTCGGCGCCGAGAGTAAAGCGGCCCGAGGCGCCAAGGCCAAGACTGCCGCGGGCGACGAAACCACGAAGCCCTCGCCTGAGCCCGTTCCCCAGGTCAAGCGCGAAGACCCGATAATCGAGGCGATTCTTGGCACCAAGCCGGCCACGCCTTCGGAGTGGGTGCGCGTGGGCCTGGCGCTGGTCGACCTCAACCGCCCCGAATTGGCCCGGCAGCAGTTCGCGCAGGTGTTGGCGGCCAAGCTCGACGCCAAACAACTCGCGGCGCTGGGACAGGAGTTCGGGTCGGCCGCCATGCTGAAGATCGCCGGGCGAACGGACCTCGCTCCCGAGGGCCGGAAGCTGGCCGACGCGGTCCTGGCCGCTCGCATCGCCCAGGCCCGCGATCCGGCCCAGATTGCCGCTTGGGTGAAGGACTTGCAGGATCCTTCGCCGGACAAGCGCGGGCGGGCGATCGTGGGGCTCCGGGAGGCCCAAGCGGCCGCGGTGGGGCCGTTGCTGGCGGTGCTTGCCGACGCGCAACGTGCTGGCGAGCACGCCAACGTGCGCGCGGCGTTGGTTGGGCTCGGCGCCGATGCCGTGCAGCCGCTGGTGGCCGCGCTGGATGCTTCGGACCCGCGGTTGGCCGGCGAGGCCGTCCGCTTGCTGGCGGCCCTCAACGCCCGCCAGGCCGTGCCCTACCTGATCGCCATGGCGCTGGAGG
>JANLFZ010000500.1 GCA_024653385.1 Thermoguttaceae bacterium
CCGGCCGTCCGGACTGAAGCTGGCAGACAAGACCCCAGCGGTATGCCCTTGGAGTGTGAGGAGCTTCTGGCCCCTCGGCACGCTTTGGATGTTCCATTCCGAGACACCGCTGATGACGCTCGCGAAGGCCGCGGCGATGGCGGTACCGACGCCCACGCCGATGGCGGCACCGACGGCCCCGCCGACGGCCCCCCCGACGGCCCCGCCGACGGCCATGTGGGTGGCGAAAAAGATGACCCAGCCGTTGGCTTGCCCGGCAACAGGGTCCCGGGCGATTGCGTTAGCGGGGCTCTCCAAGGGGCTGTGCTCCGCTGCCTCCAGCGCTTCGGCCGAAACAGCGGCAGGTTCCCCTCGCTCGGTTGGCGGGCTTGCCTGCGCCACCACCGACGATTGCGGCATCCGATCGGTCACCACCGGAGGTGGGCTCGGTCTTCGAGGCTTCAACGCCTCATAGACGCTGCGCACCCACGCCACCGCCCCGTCCTGCGGTCGGTCTTCCGGTCGGGCCGCAAGGGCCTGGCGCACCAACTCCGCCTCGCCGGCCCGAAGCCCCCCCAACACCGGCTCGCCCTCACTCTGCCGCCGTAAGACTTCCGGCGGCGTCTCGCCAAACGGCTCTTCCCCCGTGCGCAACTTCACGTACGTCGCCGCCAGACCATACACGTCCACCGTCGGCGACAGCCGGTGCAAGTCGTACGCCTCCGGCGGCAAATAGCCCAGCGTCCCCGAACCCGTGTGCGACACCGTCGACGCCCCCGCAAACTTCGCCAACCCTAGGTCCGCCACCTTCACCCGACCATGAAACAGCAACAGGTTCTGCGGCTTGATGTCCCGGTGATAAATCCCCCGCTGGCGATTCAAGAAATCGATCCCCTGGGCCGCGTCAAAACACCACCGCACCAGGTCGCCAAGCGGGATCCCCCGACGCCCCTCCTGGCGCGAGCGGTGCAAACACTCCAGCACGCTCCCCTCGCCGGCCAGTTCCCAGCGAGTGACCAGGTAGCCGGCCACCACCCAATAGTCCATCAGCGTGACGATGTTCGGGTGGCCGGTGATCGTCTTCACCAGATCGAGGTTGCCCAGTTCCTTCTGCACCCCCGGATGCCGGCCGTCCAACGGGTCCAGCGAGACCTTCAGGGCGCAGGGCACGCCCTGGGGGGTTTGGGCCTCGTAGACCTCGGCGAACCCGCCCCGGCCAAGACGCCGCCCGAGTTGCAAGTGCTGTTGCTCTTCAAGAAAGGCCCGCACCACGTCGTCCATCGCATTGGCCCCCTTGCGGCTCCGGGGAGCAAGATCACCGTGCCGGGCCGAGTCGGCCCCTTGGTCCTCAGTCTAATCGGGGTATATTCACACCGCAAGTTGTAGCGGTCGCGCGAGTGCTCGCACCCGCGCGATTTCGTCAAAGCGTTGCGCATCGCACGCGCGTGCGCGCCAAGCATGCGCGCTGCGGCTACTGGGCGGGTTTGGAGGGCAAGAAGGGGTCGGTCAGGTCGACCTGCATTTCGTCGGCCGGGGGGCAGCCGGCTGCGGTGCGCCCCAATAGTTCCGGTTCGTCCAGTTCCGGACAGATCACCAAGCGCGAAGGCAGATACACGCGCTGGTCCGAGGCTTCCAGGCTTCGGCCGGGAACCTCCACGCGCACCGATCCCCCCTCGACCAGCCACTGCAACTGCCCGGCTTCCCATCGAAACCGCAGTTCCTTGCACGCCAGATCGGGCACGACCAGATGGGCCTCGCCATACGGCCGCACCACGAGGTCCCGGTCGAGCAGCACCACGCGCGACACGAGCCTGCCGCCGGGCGTCCACGCCAAGCCTTGGCTGCCGAAGGTTGCTTCGAGCACCGCGGTGGTCGAGCCCGGCAAGGGCAGGCGGAAACGCCATTGGCAGTGCGGGCCACCCAGCTCGAGCACGTCGCCGTCGGCCAACCGGTAGAGGGTTTCGACCAGGTGGCCGGCCACGTTCACGCGACACGGCCGGTCGTGGCCATCGCGGCAGGGGGCCAGTTGCCACCCCTGCCGGTCGCGGAGCAAGACCGCGTGCCGGCCGTGCAGCGGGGCTTGCAAGGGCACATGGACCCCTTCGGCCCGAGCGGTCCCCAAACACACCTCGGCCGAGGACACCGCCAGGGCCCACGGTCCCAAAAGGAACCGCCAGGCGCGGTCGCTGACCGGCACATGCTCGCGTTGCGCATCGGCATTTCGCGCCAACACGCGGGCGATGCGGCCGGCCAGTTCGGCCAGTTCCGGGGAGTGGGGCATCAGTCCTCGGGCGATTTGCCAATGGCGGTAGGCGGCCTCGGCGCGGTTCGATTCGACGCACTGCCGACACGCCTCCAAGGCGCGTTGGAAGCGGCTGAGTTGTTCGTTCACCTCGGCCTGCGCCCGCTCGGCGCCGGCGTGGCTGCCACATGCGCGCAGCACGTCCAGGGCCGAAAGGAGGTGCCCTTCTTGGGCCAGATGCTTGGCCTTGGCCACCTGGCCCGCCACCCAGGCCTGCTCATCCCGCCGAGCCTCGTGGGCTGCCGCGATCGAGTGGCTCAGGGCCAAGGCATCTCCTTCCAACGGCATGCACCGGCCGGCCCACTGGATGGCCTCGAAGGCCGCCTCGACATGGCCCGACTCGTACTGCCGGCGCGCGGTCTCGACCAGCCGGTTGCCTGCCTCGGCCAGCAACCGCCGCACCTCGCGATGCTGGGGATACTTCGAGGCCAACAGGCGCTGCGCGGCCTGGGTCGGATTGCCCGCGGCCAAGGCATCCCGCGCAGCCACGCATTCCGGCGGATCCAGCCACGCCATCGCTTCACCCATTCGAAGAGAGCCACCACCGCGCCGCCTGCTCGGCCCAACCCACCAGCCAGACCCAGCCCAGCACGGTGGCCAGCACCAGTCCCACGAGCATCGCAAGCGCCAGTCGTTTACGATAATAGCCGCCCCTGGCCCGGTCGAGCTTCACCCACAAGGCCAGTCCTGCCAGCCAGAGCCCGGCCGTGGCCAGAACCCCACCCGACAACCATCCCTGGCGTCGCCGGTGTTGCTCGGCCAGGCGCAGGGCCCAGCGCGCCAAGACCGCCTCGGGCACGGCCACGGTCACAGTGGCTTGCGCCACCGGACCGTATTGCCGGGTCTCCTCGGCCGTTTGTTTTTGGCATTGCACCCCGGGTTGCTCCAAGAGCCAAGCCCGCTCGAGCACCAGTTCTTCGCGCGACAGGGTGCGCCCCGAAACCTCCTGGGCCAGCCCACCGAAGGCTACCAACAGCTCGTCTTGGACTTTCGCTTCGGCTTCCTGCCGGGCGCGGGTTGCATCGGTCGCTGGGCAGCGGCCGCTGGTAACCTCGATCGTGCGCAGGAGTCCATGGGTCTCGGCAGGAGACCAAGCGGACGCGGAGCCGGACCACAGCAACCCGACGATTGCCATTGGCCCGGCCACGCGCACGATTTGCAACCGAAGGACGTTCATGGGCGCCATTGCTCCCAAGAGGCTCCGGCCGCCTATACGCCCGAATCCTTGGCGCCGCTCTTGCCCGAGGGGCCGAACAACCGGTCGTACCGCTCGGCAACGGGCTGGGTGTCGGCCTGCACGGGGATCTCGCCCGAGGGCTGACGATCGGACTCGACCATCTTCTGCACCACGCGGATTCGCTTCTCGACCTCCTGGGCCAGGTCCTTGGCCTGCGCCAGTTTGGACGAGTCGAACTGGAGGTTTCCGGCCGCCTGGGCCGCCTCGGCCAAGGCCAATTCCGCCTTGAGCGATTCGTACCTCTCCTGCAACTGCTCGTATTGGCGCCGGTACTCGTTCACCTTGGCCGTGGCCGCCTCCAAGGTCCGCTGCCGCTCGGCCAAGAGTTGCTTCTTGGCCGCAAGCTGCGTCTGCCGCTCCTCGTACTGGTCCAGTCGCCGCGCCAGGTCCTGCTCCACCTGCTGGCGGCTGTACTTCTGACCAGCGAACTGGAATTGCGAGCCCCCCTGTGCAAGCGTCTGACGAAGCTTCGCCATCTCGGCCTTGGCCTTCTCTTGCTGACCCTCCATGGCCGCAATGTCCTTTTCCAGGTACTCGCGTTCCACCTCGAGTTGCACGGCAACTTGCTGGTTTCGGCGGATTTCGGGCTGGAGGTCGGCAATCAGGCCGGCCAAGCGCTCCAGGTCGAAGCCGATGGGGGTGAGTTCGCGCACCGACTGCCCAACCCCCCGCCACGCTGTCTTGAGATAACTCCACGAGGTGGCAAGACCGAGGCTGCTTGCCACCACGGCCACGGCGGCCGCGGCGATCCACCCTGCTTTGCTTCGGGGCAACATGGTTTGGTCCTCCGGCTGGGATACAAGACGTTGGGGAACAAAGGCCCTTCTGGCCCTCTATCCAACCAGGCGAAGCGACCCAGCCGATCTTGCGAAAAAACTTCAAACCAGATCGCCACGCCATTTCGTTTCCCTCCCGGAGGGAGGGTTGACACCCTCCCTCGCCTGGGCACCTTCAGCCGTCCCTCCGGGACGGGCCAATCGACGCGCCGCGC
>JANLFZ010000501.1 GCA_024653385.1 Thermoguttaceae bacterium
CCGGCGCTGCGCCAGTTTCCGGCCAGGGGAGCCCACCCCTGGCTGCCGGCAACGAAGTCGATCAGGTCGGCCGCGCTGGTATCGTTGCGGTTCTTGAGATACCAATGGGCCGACCCGGGGTCGTAAAGCCCGATCGTCGAGACGCCGTCGCGGTCCCAGTCGCCGACCAGCGGGAGCCAGCCGGGCAGCCTGACGTTGAACCCGAAGTGGGTCACGTCGCCTGCCCAGGCATTGTTCGAGTCCTTCAAGTAGAAGTGGGCCGAATTCGGATCGTACAGCCCGATCGTGTCCACCCCGTCGCCATTCCAATCGCCGACCAGGGGATGCCAACCGACCAGGCGCACGTTGAAGCCGAAGTCGATCACGTCGCCCGGGTTGGCGTTGTTCGAGTTCTTCAAGTAGAAGTGGGCGGTAAACGGGTCGTACAGGCCGATCGTGTCGATGCCGTCGCCGTTCCAGTCGCCGACCAAGGGGACCCAGTCGGGCAACCGCACATGGAACGCGAAGTCGATCGCAGCGCCGGGCGAAGTGCTGTTGGAGTTCCACAGGAGGAACCGGGCGCTATAGGGGTCGTACAGGCCGATCGTGTCGCGCCCGTCGCCGTCCCAATCGCCGACGATCGGCTTCCACACCGTGCTGCCCGCGCTGAGGTAGAAGTCGATCGCGTCGGCGCCGAACTGGCCGTTGGTCGCGTTCAGGCGCCACCACCCGGTCCCGGGATCATACGCGCCGATCGTGTCATGATTCGTGCGGACCAGAATGGTTGCCGTGTCCACGTCGCTGGAGCCGCTGGAGTTGACCACGCGGAGCGACACGGTGATCGTGGCCGGCCCCCACACGTTGGCGGCCGAGAACACGGGGCGCATGCCCGTCTCGCTGCCGCGCGCCGCCGCGGCGCCGGTCTCTCCGAACACCCCGTCGCCGTCCAGATCCCATTGGAAGACCAGCGCGCTTTGGGGCTCGATCGGGTCCGAGGAGGCCGAGCCATCCAAGGTCACGGTACCGCCCTCGTCGACGACGTACGAGCCGCCGGCCTTGGCATTCGGCGGCAAGGCTGCTCCCGCGTCCCGCTGAAAATCGACCTTGACGTTCTGCGTGCCGATGGTGACCGGGTTGGGCAGGGCCACCGTGGTACCCAGCTCGCCGCCCGACGCGCTAACGAGATACGTCCCGGCCGGCAGGGCCAACGTGTACCCGCCCGAATCCCAGGTGGTCGTGGTGAATTGCTGGCCATCGGAGGTGCGCGTTGCCGTGATCAGCACGCCGCCGAGGCCCTCGCCGGGATCGTAGAACCGGTTGTCGGCCACCCGGGTCTCGTCGTACACGACCCCGGTGAGGAAGACCGACGTGCCGCTATAGGCGAAGTCCTCGGTGACGTAGGTCTCCCCGAGACTGGCCACGCCCACGCCGATCTCCCGATAGTCTTCGTCGAGCAGATTCAGTCGGTGCCCGCGGCCGGGCACGGTGGCGTCGACGAAGAGGAGCCGGTGGAGATCGGCCACGGCGCCCGCGCCATCGGCGGTCTCCCAGGCGATATTCTCGCCCAAGGCCGCCGGGGCCACGAACACGTAGCCCGCGTCGACCGCGCGCTGGTAGGGCGACGAGTCGCCCGCCCCCGTGTGACTGAACGTGCCCGTGGCCAGCATCCAGTCGCTGTGTCCGCCGGCGGCATCGCCCAGGTTCGGGTTGAACGCCAAGGGTTGCTTGGGATCGCCGGTAATCCGATCCTCGGGGTCGGTAATCCCCTCGTTGAGGTCGGATAGCCCAAACAGGAGGGCCTCTTCGACGGGGTTGGCGCGCGCGCGATTGATGAGTTCCAAGAGGTATTGCTCGAGGTCCGAGGGCCCCGCGCCGGCGGTTGCCGCGGAGAGAAGCTGCCGGGTCTCCAGCGGTTCAAAGGCGAGTCGACGCAGCGGTCGGCAGTGCCGGGAGCGCGAAAAACCACCCTTCCGCCGACTGGGTTGCTCCTCCATCCTGATGGTTCGTCTCATTGGAAGCCTCGGCAATTCTCCCCGAACCGTTCTGGAAAGCACAGTCGTTAAGAGCCGATGATCATGGAACGCGGGCGAAGAGCGTGGCAGAGTCCGCGCTCATTCAAGCCTAACATATTCGGCAAGGTGTAGAGACTTGGAAGTTTGGATGAGCCAGATGTGGGAGAGACCCGTTGAATGAAATGCCGCACAAACACCTAGATGAACGCTATGGTTATTGACCGTTCCGTTTGGGCAAAATATGATACTTGCTCGCCAGCGCGCTAGCACACCAAGGCGGATGAGCCATCGATCGGGTCCGCATCACCCGGGTAGACAGACAGGCCAGGCTCTCCGACCGGCCATCGGGCGACGGAACCGCCCCCCTTGGAATAGTGGCAAGATAGTCCGCGAAGCGGCGGAGTTTTTTTGCCCACCCGCAACAGCCGGTTCGGGTGCCCGGTTGGCCCGAACTTTGGATTAGCGTTGAGGTTCCGGTATGAACGACGCCTCGCAGATTCCGCTGGCTGTGATCGGTATGGCGTGCCGACTGCCCGGAGCTGGTGACCTCGACTCGTATTGGAGGCTTCTCACGGAGGGCCGGCACGCCGTTGGCGAGGTCCCTGCCGAACGCCTGAAGCCCGAACTGTACTACGCGCCCGAGAAGGGCGTCACGGGCAAGTCGTACACGAAAATGGCGGCGCTGGTATCGTATCCTCCCTTCGATACGAAACGATGCCCCATTCCGACCGGCCTGTTGCCCGAGGCCGACATCGTTCAACTGGCCATTTGCCAGGTGGCCGCCGAGGCGTGCCGTCACGCGGGCATGAACCCGTTTGACCTCCCCTTGCGCAACGTGGGGGTGTATATCGGTCACACCCTTGCGGGCGAACTTGCCGGCGACCTGGTCTACTCGGCCTGCGTCGCGGAGGCCGCCCAGTTATTGCGGCAACTGAAACACTTCGATCAACTCGTCGGCGGCAAGGCCGACGAGGTCATCGCCGAGGTGGTCCAGCGAATCCGTCAGCGCCTTCCGCGCCGCAGCCGCGACGGCCATCCGTTTCTGATGGCCGCCATCGCGGCCACGATCATCTCCGAGGCCCTGCAACTCGATGGTCCGGCCCTGGTGGTCGACGCGGCCTGCTCCTCGTCGCTCCAATGTCTGGCGATTGCCGGCCGGGCACTGCGCCTGGGCCGAATCGACATGGCGATCGTCGGCGGGGCATCCTACGTCAAGAGCGATTCGCTGGTGTTGTTCTCGCAGGCCCAGTCGGTTTCGGCCGGCATGTCGTGCCCGTTCGATGCGGGGGCAGACGGTCTGGTTGCGGGCGAGGGGCAGGTGGCGGTGGTCGTGAAGACGCTGCCCCGGGCGATGGCCGACGGCGACCGCATCCTGGCCGTCATACGCCAGATCGGCGTGTCGGCCGACGGCCGCGGCAAGAGTCTATGGGCGCCGCGCAAGGAGGGACAGATCGAAGCCATCCGCCGCGCGTACGCCGGCGGCATCGACCCCAAACGCCTCCAATACGTCGAAGCCCATGCCACCTCGACCCAGGCGGGCGACGTGACCGAGATGATGGCCCTGGCCGGCGTTCTGGCGCAACACCTGCCGCGGGGTACGAAAATTCCCGTCGGCGGCGTCAAGGCGAACATCGGGCACACGCTCGAGTCGGCGGGACTGGCCGGGCTGATCAAGACCGTGCTGGCGATCCAGCACCGCACGATCCCGAAGCAGATTCATATCCGCCAACTCAATCCCGAGATCGATTGGAATAGCGCGCCGTTCTTCGTGCCGACCGAGAATCTGCCGTGGCCTGCCCATCCCGACGGCCACCCGCGCCGCGCGGCCGTCAATGCCTTTGGGGTGGGCGGGCTGAATGTCCACGTCGTGCTCGACGAGTTCGACGAGGCGTTCGAGAAGACCCGGCGACCTTCCGGCCCGGCCGCGCCGGCCGCGGCCCGGACGCGACGCGACGAGCCGATCGCCATCGTCGGCATGTCGTGCATCTTCCCCGGCGCGCGCACGGTGGAGGCGTTCTGGGACCTGCTTGCCTCGGGCCGCGATCCCAAGGTGGACGTGCCGCCGGACCGCTGGAACGCGTCCCTCGCCTTCGATCCCGCCGATCGCGGGCCGGGGCACTGCGCGGCGACGCGGGGCGGATTCATCACCGATTTCCAGTACGATTGGAAGAAACACAAGGTCCCCCCGAAGCAAATCGCCCGCGCCGACCCCCTCCAGTTCATGATCCTCGACGCGACCGACGCGGCGCTGCGCCAGGCGGGCTACGACAAGCGCCCGTTCGACAAGAACCGCGTGGGCGTGGTCGTGGGAACGATGTTCGGCAGCGATTTCTCGAACGAGTTCCAGGTGGGAGTGCGCTGCCCGGAATTCCAGCACACCCTGGGCGAGGTGCTCCGCCGCCGCGGCGTTCCCGAAACCGCCATCGCCCGCACCTGCGACGAGTACGCCAAGGCGCTGTTGGACCGTTTTCCGGCCCTGTTGGACGAAACCGGGAGCTTCACGCCCAGCACC
>JANLFZ010000502.1:0-3814 GCA_024653385.1 Thermoguttaceae bacterium
TCACCACGAGATCGTGCCGGGCGGCCGGGGCGGCTTGCGCCGGTTTCAGGCCCAGCGCGAAACAGTGAGTTCCATCGGGCTGGGCGAACGCAGCGAGCCGGGCTGCCTCGGGGCCCGCCGCCGCGCCGGCGGTACCCGCGGCCATCATCGCCGCCGCGAGCATTGCCATGGGCACCAAGCACCACCGAATGGGACGCTGACTGGACATGAATCGAGTCTCCGACACGAGCAACTAGGGCGTGAGGGCGTCGTGTTCCGTAGCGATCGCCCGGACACGCACTGAAATCGTCAATAGATATGGACGCTCCCTAAGTACGCTCATTCTAGCTACGCTTCCCACGTTTTGCCAACGAAAAACCCGCTTTTCGACGATTTCCCCGCACGACCCCACGCGACCCAAACGAATGTCCACAACCGTCGCCACGACGGGGAATACCCCCGCCTCTTTGGCGGGTATGCACTGCGCCGAAACGCCGACGACCCAAGCGCCAACGCGACGCTTGGGTCGTAAAACAAGACGCTAAAATAGGTTGCGGCGTTCGTGCTTTTCGGCTGGGGAGCTGTCCGCGCACAGCCGGCTGGCTCACCAACGATCTCTGTCGGGGTGGGCGAAGTTGTTGGCGGCGCGGGCTGCCGCGCGGGCCAGGAACGCCAGCCAGTCGATCTCTGTCAACCGATCGGACCACGACAAAGCCGCCTGCCACACGCCGTCCACCGACCGCCAAGCCAAGCCGCGCAACGCATCGATCACCCACGTTGGGACCGCCGCCCGCATGTCGAGCCCGGCCGCCTCGCCTGCCCCCTCGGGCGGATCGGCCGACAGCGCGACCGCCTCGGCCTCGACGAACCCCTCGCCGGCAAGGATCGCGTCCACTCCCTCGCCCCAGTGGGGACCATGCCCGGCCAGTACTTCGCGCACCGCATGAATCGACTCGTCGGTGCTCAATTCACCTTGCTGGACCAAGCGATAAGCGCCAAGCAACGCCGCCACGGCACGGGGGTCGTCGGCCATGCCCAATACAGCGATCCCCGTAATGTCCTCGAACCGAACCGCAAATCCGATCCCCTCAAGCCCAAGGGTTTCCAGGTAGTCGTTCAACATCTCCTGACGGACCTCGGGCAACTCTTCGCATTGCGCATGGAGCCGCCGTACCAGGGACTGATCCTCGCTGGTAAGCAACCGGCCGGGAGCGAAAGCGCCGAACGGCCCGTCGGCTTCTTCGGTGTCACCACCGTCGTTTACCATCAAAGGCTCTTCGCTTTCTTCGTCCCGCTCGGCGATGGACGACTCGCGCCAGCCGACCACGCCGTCTTCGTCATCCTCAAGCGCCGCGAACTCTCGGCAGTCGGCAGCCGGCTCGGCAATGTAGTCGGCTGCTTCGTCGCCGGGCACTGGGCCATTGTCGAAATGCCCTGGGGCAAGATCGCCGGACTCCCGGGTGCCAAAAATCTCAGTGTCCAGTGCCTTGGCTTGGCCGACCATCGCGCCGACGAAACCGAGGGAAACCAGAGCGCAGACCAGGGCCGGCAACAGCCACACCAGATCGAGGCGCGAAGCCTTCATGTCGCACCCTCCTTGCGTCGACTCGCGAGGCGCAGTCGGTATCACGAGCGTCGAAACCGGAACGTCCCTCCGAAAGAAGCCAGCGGTATGGGTATCGGAGAAGATAGTCTGGGGGCATTAGGCAAACAGAGAACCTTCGGAGATATAGGGATTCTGAGGGCTCTATGCTCGACCGTACCGCCAATGGGCCCAGTCGCCGCACGTCGTGCCGAGTCCGGCTGGATGGATGACTCGCTCGGGTGCGCTCTTGGGCTACATTCGGACCAGGGCCGACCCCCAGACGAACCCGGAGCCGAAGGCCACCAGCAGCACCAAGCTGCCGGGCCGGATCAGACCGCTTTGACGCGCCTCGTGAAAGGCGATGGGCAAAGACGCCGAGGCGATGTTGCCGTACTCCTCGACGTTGACGAAGACCTTCGACTTTGGCACGCCGGTGCGCTCGACGATCGCCTCGAGCATGCGCAGGTTGGCCTGATGGGGCACCAGGGCGTCGAGGTCGTCCAGTGCGAGTCCGTTGGCGCGGAGCGACTCGAAGACGGCCTCGGACATTTTGTCGACGCCGTTTTGGAAGACGGCCTTACCGTCCATGCGGAAGTGGACACGGCCGGCGTCGATATCGTCCTTGGTCACGTGTTCCTTGCGGCCCAGGGCGCTTCCTGGGGCGGCGGTGTAGAGGCACTTCGCGTACCGGCCATCGGCGTGAAGGATCGTCGAGAGGATGCCCTGCTCGGGCTGGTCCGACGGCCCGACGACCATCGCCCCGGCGCCGTCGCCCAGCAGGATGGCGATGTTCCGGCCGTCGTACGACCCGTCGATGCGGGTCGAAAGCACCTCGGCGCACGCCACGAGGACGTGCCGGTAGGTGCCGGCGCGGATGAAGTGGTCGGCCACGGCCAGCCCGTAGATCAGTCCGGCACACTGCTGCCGGATATCGAGCGCGGGCACGCCGGGCAGCCCCAGCTTGGCCTGAAGGAAGAACGCGCAGCCCGGGTCGGCGTGGTCCGGCGTGATCGTGTTCATGATGACCAGATCAATCTGGTCCATGCTCAGGCCCGCGTCGGCCACGGCCTCGCGGCAGGCCGGAACGGCCAGGTCCGAGGCGCTGACGCCCGCTTCCGCGTGCCGCCGGCGGCGGACTCCGGTGCGCTCGACGATGAACTCGTCGGAGGTCTCCATCATCTTCATCACGTCGAAGTTCGTCACGACGCGGGGCGGCACGTAACGGCCTGTACCCAGGATGCGCGAACCGGCGGGCATGCTTATTTCTCCGCGGCAAGTCCTTCGTGTTTGAGCGACTGCTTGATGAGCAGGGAGCAGTTCTTCTGGAAGAAATCGACCGGCAGGACCGGCGCGAGGTCGTGGGCCTCGCGGCCGAGTTCGCCGGCCAGTTCGCCGGCCGCCTTGCCCGCGCGGATCTGCTCGATGATCCGCCGATGGTACGCCTCGGTGGCGGCGATCGCGCGGGCGAAGTAGTCGCGCACGCTCTGGGCCCCGCGCACCGCCCCGTTGTGGCTCAGGCAGAGCACCCCGGCGTCCAAGGCGGCCAGCCGCTGCATCGAGGCCAGGTACGCGGCATAGCCGGCGAAATAGTTGGGCCACCAGGTTTCGCGCTGGGGCACATAAAACCCCGTCGCGTCCGAAATCACCAGCGCGCGCGACGCCCGGTCGAAAAAGCTCAGGCTGCATTCGCTGTGCCCGGGGGTGGCCAACACCTCGAACGAGCGGGCGCCGATGGCCACGGCGTCGCCTTCCCTCACCACGCGATCCACGGCGATTTGCTTTTCGGCCAACGCGGCAGGCCGATCGTCCGGGCCGATCCGCCCCATCGCGACCAGCGAGCCGAACAAGGCCTCGTCGATCTGGTGGAAGAACGTCACGGCCTTCTCCGCCGCGAGCGTCTTGGCGGCGATTTCCGAGGCCACGACGCGCACTTCGGGAAACACCGCCCGGAAACGCGGTACGGCCATCACATGGTCGGGATGCGCGTGGGTGACGATCACCTGCGTGACCATCTTGCCGGCGATGCCCAAGTCGCTGAGTTGGCGGGCAACGAGCGAGGCCACGGCCCCGATGCCGCCCTCGAAGATCGCCGCCTCGTCGCCGTCGCGACACAGGTAGATGGGGTAGGCGGCCGTGCCCAGCATCCAAAGCCCGTCGGCCAGGCTGGCAGGCGGTTGGTTGATCAGCACGATGCGTTCTCCTTTTCGTTATTCCCTTTCGGCCGTTCCAGTGCGAACAGCGCGGCCCCGA
>JANLFZ010000502.1:3824-4496 GCA_024653385.1 Thermoguttaceae bacterium
CGATGAACTGCGGATCCGGCGGAACCAACACCGGCCGCCCGAAGGTCTCTTCGACCAGGTCGGCCAGGATGGGGTTGTGCGCCACCACGCCGCCGGTCATGACCACGGGGCCCTCGACCGTGTCCATTTCCTGGATCCGCTTGACCACCGAGCGGAACGCCCCTTTCACGATGTCCTCGACGCGCTCGCCGGCGCGGATGCGCTCGAGGATCTCCGTGGCCGCAAACACGGTGCAGAAACTGCCGAGCGACGCCTCGCGCGTCGAGCGCTGCGCCAGGGCGTTCAGTTGGTCGATCGGCAAGTCGAGCCGGTGGGCGATCTCCTCGAGAAAGGCGCCGGTGCCGGCCGCGCACTTGCGGTTCATCTTGAAGCCGGTGCGTCGGCCTTGGTCATCGAGGTGGATGACCTTGCTGTCCTGGGCGCCGATGTCGATGACGGTAATCCGCTGCGGAAAGTGGAAATAAGCCCCCTTGCCGTGGCAGGCGATCTCGGTCATCTTGCCGCCGACCCAGGGCACATTGTCGCGACCGTAGCCGGTCGCCAGCGCCCCGGCCACCTGACCGGCGCCGGTACCCGCGGTCGCGAGGGCGTCGTCGAGGCATCGCTGGGCCGTGGCTGCGTAATCGACCCCCGAGCGGCGGACCACCCGGGCCAGCACCTGCCGCGATTCGT
>JANLFZ010000503.1:0-542 GCA_024653385.1 Thermoguttaceae bacterium
CGCTTGGCCGCCGAGGCCGGCAAGCGGATTTGCGCCGCGTGGCAGTGGACCGGCGAGGCGATGTACACGGCCTGAACGTTGGGGTCGGCCAGCAGTTGGGCCTCGGTGGTGTAGCCGGGCACGTTCCACTGGGCGGCGAGCTGGTCCACGCCCGCCGTGTCCATCACGGCAACCAGCCGGCAGTTCTTCGCCTTGAGCATCCCGGGGATCGTCTTGCGGCGCGCGATGCCGCCGGCCCCGATCACGCCGATATGGAGTCGGTTGGCCACAAGCAAGCTCCTGGCGCGAGGGAGTGGGTCAGGAATACGCCTTGATCACCTTCACCAGGCCCGCGGCAATCTGCTTCATGTCGTCCTCGGAGCAGGTGGGGAAGGCGAAGCAGGTGAAGGTATGCGTTTCGTGCCAGCGGGCGTTGGGCACCTCGACCCGGCTGTAGTCGACGCTGTCCGGATCGGTGTATTCCTTCGAGGTGAAGGGGAATCCCGAGTTGCCGAACCCCCGGCGTTCGACGAACGCGCGTTCCGTGTGGCATTGGGGCCAGA
>JANLFZ010000503.1:552-4470 GCA_024653385.1 Thermoguttaceae bacterium
GGCAACCCTCGGCCGCGGCCGCCTTGACGAACTGCTGAATGTCGCAGCGCATGTTGTCGATATCCAGCGAGAACGCGCAGACGTACCAGCCGTTTTGCCGCTCGGGGGTATCGACCGGCAGGTACTTGATCTGGGGGAGGCCGGCCAGCGCGTCGATGAGGATCCGGGCGTTGCGGCGCCGCCGAGGCATGTTCCACGAGTCCATGCGATCCAGCTCGGCCAACCCGATGGCCGACTGCATCTCGGTCATGCGGTAGTTCCAGCCTACCCGGTTGTGGATGTACGGCAGCTTCTGTTCCAGCGCCAGCAGATTGAGTCTTTCCTTCACGTCGTAGCCGTGGTCGCGGAAGCTGCGGGCCTGCCAGGCCAGCTCTTCGTCGTCGGTGGTGACCATGCCCCCTTCGCCGCCGGTGGTGAAGGTCTTGTTCTGGCAGAAGCTGCACGCGGCCATGTGCCCCAGCGTGCCCGTCTTCTTGCCCTTGTACACGCCGCCGAAGGCCTCGGCGTTGTCCTCGATGACGAAGAGGTTATGGCGCCTGGCAAAGGCGTGGATCTGGTCCATGTCGCAGACGTTGCCGTAGAGATGGACCGGAATGATCGCCTTGGTCCGCTTCGTGACGAGCTTCTCGGCCGAGGCGACGCTGATGCAGTGGTCTTCGAGGTTCACGTCGGCGAACCGGGGAATGGCCCCGGCCTGCACCACCGAGAAACTCGTGGCGATGAAGGTGTAACTGGGCACGATGACCTCGTCGCCGGGACCGATCCCCAAGGCCGATAGCGCGACATGGAGCGCGGCGGTGCCCGTCGCCACGCTGATGGCGTACTTGCTTCCCTGCCACTGGGCAAAGCGGCGTTCGAACTCCATGCCCTTCGGCCCGGTCCAGTAGTTCACTTTGCCGGAGCGGAGCACGGCCTCGACCGCGCGGATGGCATTCTCGTCGAATTGCGGCCAGCCGGGCAGTTGATTCGTGACCGCCCTGGGGCCACCGTCGATCGCCAGCTTCTGCGAAATGATCGATTGGAGCGTCAAGCTACACCTCCCCACGAAGGATTGCGTGTCAAGCCCGGGATGCCGGCCTGGCGGTTCTTCCGGCTCGCAAGACCGCGTCATTGCTCGTCGGGCCGGCTGTCGGGGCGGGGCGGGGCGGGTACGCCCTTGCCCTGGTACCGCACGACCACGAAGATCAGGGGCTTATCGCCCGTGTTTTTCAGCCCGTGGTACACCCACGGCTCGGCGTAGAGCACGTCGCCACGCTGGGCCGGGATATCCTTGCCATCGAGGCTCCACACGCCCGAGCCATCGACCAGCACCAGGTACTCTTCCTCGGCATGCCGGTGCGAGGCATGGACCGCCTTGCCGGGCTCGACCACGGCCGCGGCGGTCAGCACGTTCTTGGTCGCACCGGTCTCGCCCGTGAAGTAGAACCGCATCTGGCCCCAGTCGGCCTTGTGGATCCGGGCGTCGTCCCAGCGAACGACCTGCGACTTGAGCGGCTGGGGCTGCGGATCCGCCGCGCGCAGCGCTCCGAGCAACCCCAAGGCAGCCAGGAACCCGCCGCCGAAAACCGCCATACCCGCAACAAAACGCCGCGCAATTAGCGACATGACCGGCTCCTTCGGGCCGATGGGGCAAGGATGCGGCGCGTCCGCGCCGCGACGTCGAACCGCGATGCGCCGTCCAACCTAGCGGCGGCTTCGCCGTGTGTCAAGCCGCTACGGCTGGTAGAAGATCACCAGCCGGTCGCCGGAGAAGGCCGTGTCGCTCTGCAGGGCAAACGACCTTTCAAAGTCCACGGCATCGAGAAGAAAGTAGCGCCACGCCAGTGCCCCGCGGCGGCCTGCGTCGCAACTGCGGAAGTCGCCCGAGGGACCGAACAACCGGTCGAAACTGCCAAAGGTCCAACCGGCAACCGGCTTGCCGTCGAGCACCAGCGCACCGGGCCCGGCCGCGCTCTTGGAGCGATGCTCGCAGACCAGGCCGACCCAGCGTCCCGGCCCCTCGGCGCGGGCCGGCACGTCGCCGCCTCGATGGTCGGCCGGCTGGAAGACGGCGCGCAGGCGCAAGCGGGATGCGGGCTCGACGCCGGGTGCCGCCGCCGACCGCTCGAACGACACGGCCAGCCCCGCGCCACGAATCGGCTTCGTGCCGCGGTTGACCAGCGACAGGCTCAGCCCGTTGTCGAAGGGGATCGCCAGCGTGTTGGTCACGCCGCCGCGGTCGACGAGGACGAAGTTCTGGTAGTTCCCTTGGCCGGCCAAGCCCGGGAACCAGAATCGCACCGGGGTCGAGATGCTCGGGCTTGGTTCGCCGCCGACGGTTGCTTCGAGCCAGAGATCCGTTCGATCGAGCACCCGCTTGTCGCCGGTCAGCTTCACCCAATGGACCACGCCCGAACCGTCGAGCCGAATGAGCGTCTCGCGCTGGCCTGGCGCGAGGACCTTTGCCGTGGCCTGGGCGCGCGGCAGGGGGTCGTGCTCGCGGTGGACGCCCCAACCGAACTGTTCTCGCCGATACGCGACGGCCGAGAGCCAGCCTCGGGGGACGCCGGCCTCGGGCGGCGCGTAGGTCTCGACCGGCAAGCCCGGCGGAAACGTCACGTAGCCGATCTGGTACTCGCCATGCCGGGCCCCGCGAAGCACGATGCGGAGGCTCTTGCGGTAGGCCAGACAGGTCAGCACCGGATTGGCGTCCTCGGCCACGTGAGGCAATGCCTGAGCCAGTCCGCCCGGCGCGCATTCCAAACGCGGCTTCTCTTCGCCGTCGAAATAGAAGGCCAGCTTGCCTTCGTCGTTGCTTCGGGCGATGCGCACCACGGCGCCGGGACCGGCGAGATCGGCCAGCACCTGCGCGCCGCGACTCTCGCCCTGGACGCCGACAGCCACCGACGCGCTACGAATTCCGTCGGGCCGCGAAAGCCGTTCGGGATTCATCAGGCGGTCGAGCAGGGTCGCAGTCGCCGAGGGTCGCGCCGATCGCCATTGGGCCAACCCCTCTCCGGCCGGCGCTTCCAGCACGCGCACGTTGCGAAGCTCGATCCGCGCCCCGTGGTCTTGGATTCCGATCCAGCCGCTCAAGTGGCGGTGCTTCAGTTCAGGGTGATGGCGCGTATTGCAATGCTGAACCAACTCGCCGTTGACCCAGCCCGAGACCATCCAACCGTCGGCCTTGATCACGACACGGTTCCACTGTCCGGACCGGTCGGCGCGGGCCAGCGGCGGCACGTTGCCGTAGATGGCCATTTGGGCGTGCTTGTCCAGGGGGCGGTCGAGCGGGATGTCCATGAACTGGAGTTCCATGCCGTCGCCCGACGGCCAGCCGGCCGCTGGGGTGCGGATGCCGATGCCCGAGTTGCCGCCCTTGCGGATCTTGTACTCGAGCGACAAGGTGAAGTTGCCGTATTGCTTCTTCGTGCGCAGGTAGTTGCCGCCCATGCCGCGAAGCACGAGGCAACCGTCTTCGACGCCCCAGGCGCCCAGGTTGCCCGGCGTCCACCAGCCCTCCAGATTGGTGCCGCTAAAGATCGACTCGCCGTCGGGTTCGGCGGCGCGCAGGTCGGCAAGCATGCCTTCGCCCGAGGCCAAGGCCAGCCCGAGGCCAAACCGGCGGTCGGCCCTCACCCTTACGTGACTGAGACGCTGACCGTCGACCTCGACCGTCAGTTGGTCGCCGGTGCGTCGGACGACGGCCTCGTGCGGCTTGCCCGCCGGAGCCAGCTTGGTGCCAGGGGCGAGCACGCGGCTCCCCTCGTGGACGGCGCCGGCGCCGTTGCCCTCACGGAGGACCAGAGCAAGTCCTTCGCCCGAGGGAACGTCCGGCAGACCGATTCGCCATGCTCCGCCCTCCGACGCCGACCACCGAAAGCGAAGCTCGACATCGCCGAAGGTGAACCCCGAGAGCAACGGGGTCGACTTGTCCGA
>JANLFZ010000504.1 GCA_024653385.1 Thermoguttaceae bacterium
TCCTTGACCAGCGACTCGGCGTAGAGCAGGTGCGACGGCGCGTCGTGCGGATGGAGCCAAAGGTACCGGTCCAGGGCCTGACGGACTTCAGGCCACAGCCCGTACTTCGCCATCCCTCGCGCTTCGGACAGACCGCGCTCGGCCCACACCCACGCACCCGCACAGGCAGCCAGCGCGGCCGTGCCGACGGTTCCTAGCAGATAGAGCCTGGTACGTCGTCTCATCGGTGCTGTTTTCGCGTCCAACCAGGGCGCTGGCAAGTCCTCGTCGCGGGAATTTCCTCGGTGCCAGGAACCACGGTTTCACGGGTTGGGCGAGCGATACGCCAGGCGCTCGGGGGGTTGGCCCTCGTACACCACCCAATAACAATCCACGGCGAGGCCATCGAACTTGTCGACGCGGCCCGAAGGCCAGAGGATCTCCGCGTTCACCGGACCGTCTTCGTCGGCCAGGCCGAACAGCAATCGCGTGTCCGAGGCACTCAGGTAACCGCCGCCGGCCGAGACCGGCGCCACGCGCCGGTACTTGCCCACGCTGACGATCACGCGCCCGCCGACCGGTGGAATCCGGTTGGGCGTGCGCAGGTCGAACCCGACGAAATGCCGACCGGTCGGGGTGTCGTTGCGCAAGAGCACCACGGGACGATCGAGATGGCTGACGAACAGGTCCTCGTCGCCGTCGTTGTCGTAGTCGGCCTTGGCCACCCCGCGGCCCAGGCCCAGCGAACGGAAGTAGTCGCCGGCAAACTGCGAGACTTCGACAAACCGTCCGCGACCGTCGTTGCGCAGCAGTTTCGGCGTCATCGCGCAGGGCTGCACGTTCTTCCCCAGCACATGCCCGGTGGCCATGAACAAATCGGGCGCGCCGTCGCGGTCGAAATCCAACGGCAGCGAGCCGAACGACAGCGAACGCTTGCTGAGGGCCGCCACGCGGGTCGAAAAGCTGTCGTCGACGAAACTCAGGTTTCCCAGGTTGTGGTAGAGGGTATTCTTGGCGTTGTAGTAGTGGCTCAGATACAGATCGACCAGGCCGTCGCCGTCGAAGTCGGCGCACGCGACGCCCATGGTGGCTTCGTTGAGCCCTTCGCCGCTGACCGCGCAACCGCTCAGCACGCCGACCTCGGCGTACCGGCACGGCGCGGCGCCGCCGGGGGAGGAGGGATTCGCCCGCCCGGCCGCCTCGCGCTTGTGCCCGGGGCTTGTCGCCGGTGCTGCGGGGTCCTTGGGCGACTTCGCCAGCGCCGCGTCGACCCGAGTAAAGAGGAAGTTGGGGGTCATGTCGTTGCCCACGTACACCTCGGGACGAAGGTCGTCGTCGAGGTCCAAGACCGCGATGGTCAACCCCTTTCCATCGGGTACCGACATGCCGTAGGCGTCCAGGCGTTCGACGAAGGTGCCGTCCCCCTGGTTCACGTACAGGCGATCGGGAACGCCCTGGTATTCGCCCGGCCCGCAATACCCCACCTTGCCGCTGTACTTGCAGGTCTGGTGGTTGCGCCAGGTGACATTCAAGTAGTTGACGACATAGAGATCCAAGAGTCCATCGCCATCGGCGTCGAACCAGGCCGAGCTGGTGCTCCAGTCGTCGTCGGTCGTCTTGGCGGTCGCGGTGACGCGCGTGAACGTGCCGTCGCCGTTGTTGTGGAACAGCACGTCGGCGCCGTAATTGGCCAGAAACAGGTCGGGAAAACCGTCGGCGTCGTAGTCGCCGACCGAGCACCCTTGCCCGTACCCGTTGTGCCAGGCGGACGAGGCCAGGGTCATATCGTCGAAATGGCCGTCGCCCCGGTTGCGGTACAGGCGGCTGATGTGCTCGCGCTGGTTGGGGTCGGGGTCCTTGATGCGGCAGCCGTTGGTGATGAACAGGTCGAGCCAGCCGTCGCGATCGTAGTCGATCCAGGCCGCTCCGCCGCCCATGACCTCCGGCAGGAAGAACCGGTCGGGCACTTCGTCGTTGAAGTAGGTGAAGTCGATGCCGCTGGACTTGGCGACCTCGACGAACCGGGGCGGGATCGGAGGCGGCGCACCCTCAGCGCCCGCGGAAGGCACGGCTCGCGAATCTCCCCCGGATGCGGTCGTCGCGGGCGGGCTCGCGCGGCCGGAGGCTGTCCCCGCCTGGGCCGGCGCGGTCGCCGAGGGCAACGCCATGTCGCGCCGGCAGCCGCCGATCGAGGCGACCACGGCCACCAGCGCGAACCATGCCACGAGGGCGAAAGGAACGGGCCGACGATCCGCGGGGGCGTCACGACACGACGACCACCCGGTGCGGCTCATCAAACGGCCACCTCAAGCGCCTCACTGCTCGCCGCCGTTGCGCGTGCCTTTGGCCCACCACACGTTCGGATCGACGGTCTCGGAAACGAAGCTCACCGAGCCGTCGACATTGGCCACATTGACCCCGCCGGGGTGCTCGCTCGTGGCCGCCAGCGCATTGGAGCCGTACCAGTCGCCTTCCCACGAGTGGCAGTTCTTCTCGTTGGGCAGCATGATGTGCGAATACGCGCCGCCCGCGGCGATGAACGACCAGGACCAGCCGCCGCCGCGCATGATGCGCCCGCCGCCCGCGTCGTTCAATGCCGTCTGGTTCAAGCAGCTTTGCCGAACCTCGGCCGTCGAGGTGCCGCTGGCCCAGTTGAACACCTGGGCGCGGAACTGGCTCTTATTGGTCGCCGGCGCGTTGCCCGACCACTTCTCGATCACGAACTCGGAATAGGCGGCCGTGTTGCTCGTGCCGTCGGTCACCGAGGCCATCTTGACGGGCGGATCGTAGGCGTTCAGGTTGCTCGACTGCTTGTACCATCCGATGCCGTTGTGCCGGCCTTCGCCCGCGTACGCCCGGTTGCTCCCCGTGTGGGGCGGGTTGTGCGACGTACCCATGTTGATCGAGTACGTGTGATTCGCCACGCCCCCGTTCAGATCGTTCGAGTTCGAGGGGCAATTGAACACGGGCAACCGGCCGCTGAGCGCCTGGGGATTGTAACCGCCCCAGCCGGGATGGTAGGCGCCGCCGGACTTCGGAGGAGCAATGAGTCCGTACTCCGAGGTGCGTTCCAGATAGGGCAGCATCGCGACCTTGTCGCTGAAATAGTACGCGCCACCATAGAGCGGATCGGGGTCAGGCCCCCAGCCCACGCTCATCGGGAACACCTGGTACGTATCGTGGTAGTTCTGCATCCCCAACACGATCTGTTTCAGATTGTTCGTGCACTGCGACCGCCGGGCCGCCTCACGAGCCATCTGAACGGCGGGCAACAACAAGGCAATCAATACGCCAATAATGGCGATCACCACGAGGAGTTCGACCAAGGTAAACCCCCGGCGTCTGCCTCCGACGCTGCGTGAGAACATAAACGACCTCCGCGACATCGAGAAAGAGAACCGAATACTCCGCGCCGTCCCGCGCGGTGCAACCAGCATGCGCGGGCGGCAAAGCACGTCACTCCCCCGGACAACCGAAGCCATCGATGACGGTCCGGGGCCCTCCGTTGCCTGTCTTAACATCCGTCGGCTTCGATGTCAAGAAAAATAAGACGCGGTTGCCGCGAATTCCGGGCTGGCCACCCGGTCAGACCCAAAAGAAACCGGCTACCCGTTCATCCACACGCCTTCCCTCGGCGCGAGAATGGCTTGGCCGCCAAATCGTAATCCATGCGTGTAACAACACTTCGGGATTGCGCGCCGGGTCATCGGCACCCATCGATAAGGGGGAGGGGAGGGGGGAAGGCTTCACTCGCGGTGGCGGTGCCGAAGATCAGCCAGGATCTCGCGGATCGGACGCTCGCGCAACTCGCGGCGCCGGCGCTCGAGTTCCTCCGAAGCAGCCGCCGAGATGCCCCGCGTCTCGTCGACCGGGTGCGGCGGACTGACCGGCGAAAGGTACCCCAGCACAACCCCCGACTCGTCGCACACCTTGACCGCCTCGCCCAAGTCGGCCAGCGACTCCGCCGAGGTGCAGCCCAACTCGACCAGCGCCCCGCGCAGCGCCAGCTCGCACCGCTGGCACAACTCCGGATCGGCCTCCGGGGAAACGCGACCCTGGGTATGGCCCTCCAACTCCCGAAGCACGGTCTCTTCGGGCTGGTACACCGCCACGGGCTTGCCCGACGCGTCATGGACGTAGATCGCCGTCGCCAAGACGCGGAAATCACGCGACGCCGCGGAACCGAGGACGTGTTTTCTCATGGGCAGAACCCTCGTGCCGACTAACGTGTATTTTAGCATGAGCGCGCGGAGCGAGTCCAACCGCGACGATGGGCTTTCGCGCATCCGTCCATCCGACCCCCGCGCGGCGATCCGCGTTGACAGGGTCCAACCGATGCCCTAGCATCACGAGTCGATCGACGGTTCGTGGCTTACGCCCCACGACGAGTTCGCCCTTGTTGGCGTGCAGGCGCTTGCCCATGCGTGTGGTCCTCCTAGGATTCGCCGGCCGACCGGGCGTGGCCCAAGAGGCCGAGCGACTGCGTCCG
>JANLFZ010000505.1 GCA_024653385.1 Thermoguttaceae bacterium
CCCGGCGGGTCGTTCGCCCGCCGGGCCCTCTCTGTTGCCCAGCGCTACGAGTGAGGGGATCCTCGTTCTCGGCGCGGCGGTTCTACTTGTCGGCCCAATCGCGCCAGACCGCGACGGCGGCGCGGCGCAGCGCGTCGGGCGTCCACGTGCCGGCCTGGGGCATCGGAGCCGAGTCGCCGTGGCACGCCACCAGGAACGTCAGTTCCTTCGCCCCGCCGGCGGGAATCGCCAGGCGGTACTCGAGCTTGCCGGGCGGGTAGAGCGATTGGTCGTTCTGGCCGCCCACGTCCACGTAGCGCGTGGCCGAGGCCGTCGCCTCGCCCGAGACGATCTTGGCTGGCTCCGGCACCTTGTTGGGCGGGAAGAACCAGATGGCGTTGAGGATCGGATTACGGTCCGGGGCGCCGGCCGTGGGGCGCACGGTGATCTCGATCTTGCCATCGCCGTTTTGATCGCGGGCGCGGAACACCAGGACGCCCGGCTTATGGCGGCCCCATCGGGCGATCGGGTCGATCACCTCGGCCGGCGCGCCCTCGACCAGGCAAAGCATGGGCCGCTGCCCGCGCCGGTCCCAGTGGCTCTCGCAGAAGCCCAACGCCACGCCCGCCGCGCTTTTCGGCTTGACCGCGAAGCGATAGCGGATCGGCACGCCGCCCATCCCGGCCCGGATGTTCCGGAACGCCGGGTCGCACTTGCCCTCGGGCCTGGCCCAGCCGGGCATCGATGTGGCCTCGTCGCAGTAGCCCCACGAGCGCTCGATCTGGCCCTCGAGGGTTTCGGTGGGCAGTGTGAGGACCGTGCGCGGGCCGAGTTTGACGGTGCGCTGCCCCACCTGCGCCGCGGGAGGCACCTCCAGGGCCACGGTGACGTTGGCCGCCTTGCCCTGGGCCTCCTCGACGCGCACCGAAAGCACGTCCACGCCGGAGGGAAAGGCCGGGGCGCGGTAGGCGGTGCAGAAAAGCCGCACCGCGCCGCGCGCCGAGACGGCCTGGGCGGCGGGCACGATCCCATCGAGCTTGACCGCCTTGACCTCCACCGGCCCGTCGACCACGCCTTCGCCGCTGAGCTTCACCCCCACGGCGGCCCAGTCCTCGAGCAGGCGGCCTTGGGCATCCATCTGCGAGGCCGGAAAGCCCGGCGAGTGGAAGGAAACGGGCTCGCCGGCCGCCGCGGCCCCCGCAAGGGCGGCGGCCCAACCGGCGGCCAGCACGCGGATGAACAGGGAGCTTCGGGTCATGCCTCACCTCCGTCGGCGAAGGTCGAGAACTGCGGCGAGTGGACGTGCCTGATCCCGAACAGCTCGCAGAAGCCCTCCAGCACCCGCCGGTGATCGCCGAGCGTGACCACCTGATGGAAACCGCGCACGTCGCGGCAGTCCTCGATGTTGTCCATCTTGATCTCGACCGAGGTGCGGCACCCGCCGGCCGGCGGCGTATCGACGTTGCTGACCACCTTGCCCGTGTCGATGATCATCTCGTTGGCGCTGGTGAACCGCACGAGCGTGACCGGCTCGCCCACCGGCCAAAGCACTTGGGTCGAAACGCCCAGCGCCGATTCGGAGTGGTTCCGAAGGATGTACGGCGCGGCGGGCTTGTCGAACCCGGCCAGGCGCGTGCCGCTGGTGCAGTGCGCGGCGATGAGCAGGTTCTTGACCGTCTCGGGGACGGGGTCGTTCATGTACCCCGGCCGGTCCAGGAGGTAGCTGGTGAGCATCATCGAGACGGCCCCGAACAGGTCGGCCTCGCAGCCGCACGTGATGCCCTGGTCCTGAAGCAGGGTCCAGGCGCCGCACGGGGGCGTGGGCACGAGCTTGGCCCCCACCATGCCCAGACAGTCCATCGACAGGGCATTGGCCTTCTCGGCGGCCAACAACCTCTTGGCCGTGGCGTAGACCCGGGCGGCGTTGACGATGTCGGACGGCTTGGGCTCGACGATCTTCTGGGCGCGCTTGCCGAGGTCATTGGCCACGTCGTTGACCTCTTCGGTGGCCGGCTGCTTGTCGAACTCCTGGTTGAAGGTGTCGCGCGGAATCGCGCGGATCTTGATCCCCAGGCGCTCCATCACGGTCTCGTTGCGCTGGTTCGAGTGGATCCACAGCACGCGGGTCTCCTCGAACATCCGCTTGGCGCGGATCATCTTCAGGCCGGCCTCGACGGCCGACCATTCGAGCGACGAGATGACGTGCACCCGCGGCAGGCGCGTGGCCCCGTCGACGTGCCCGGTGAACGCCGTGCCGACCGGCGCGAAGACGATCAGCGGCAGGCCGGTCTGCTTGGCAATGGTCGAGACCCAGTTCCAGCAGTGCATGTGCTGGAGCATGACCAGCACGCCGTGCGGCTGTTGGGCCTTGACCTTGGCGATCCAGGTGTTCAGTGCGGCCTCGCTGTTGACGGGCTGCGGTTCCAGGGCCGTCTGAACGCCGGTCCGCTGGGACGACTGACTCAGCAGGGCCGTGTACTCCTTCTGGTGACGCGTGAGGTCGTACGTGGTGCCGGGCCACCCCAGCCAATACGGCCGCGGAAGCTCGAGGAACGTGGCGGCCACGCGGACCTCGGGACGCGGCCGCAAGCCGGCCGGATCGATGAAGTCGGTCTTGGCCGGCGCCGCCTTGGGTTCGGCGGCTTCCAGACTCGGTGTCACCAGGCCCGCGCCCAGCGCGGACATCGACAGGAACTTCAAGCACTGCCGGCGGCTCAGGCAGCAGCGGCTGCACGTGGGTTGGGTGGTCATAAAGATTCCTCCGTTTTCAGGTGAGATGAACGGGACCGGTGGGAATCCCCACGTCCGGCCCTGATTGTTGGCGAGCGGCGCGGCGGAGGCAAGACCCCAGGGTCCTTGAACCTCGCTGCCGGTTGGGTAGAATGAGCGACGTGCATCGATTGAGGGTATGCCTCGGGGAGTTTGCACGGATGGGCTTGGAGTACCGAATTCTGGCGGTCCGCAACGAAGGATCGGTGACGGTGGCCGCCCTGTCGCCGGACCAGATGACCGGCCCGGTGCCCGTCCAAACGCTCCGCGAGGATTTCCAGAAACTGGCCGACGAGGCGACCACGCCCGTGGTGCTCGATCTGCGGCCCGCCGAGCGCATCGAGGTCTCACTCTTGCCGGAGGTGCTTCGGTTCAACCGCCGACTGCGCGAGCGGTCGTTGCGCTTGCTCGTCTGCGCCTCGACGAGCGTTAGAGAGGTGCTCGCCCTGGCCCGGCTGGACCGGGTCTTCGATGTGGCCGAAAGCTACGACGGCTGGCCCTGGCCGGCTACCAGCTCAACATGATGCCCGCGTGCGGGCCGTGGTAGACCACCTTGCCCTCGGTCACCAACTGGGCTGGGCCATCGGCCAGGATGTTCACGTCCCGGTTGAAGTTCTCCGACGCCAGGGCGAGTCCGTCGACCCAGATGGCCTGGTATCCGAGACGCGTGGTAAGGAACGGCGACCACCGGTAGACGAACGTCAAGGCGAGGTCGCCCACGAAGGCCGTGCTGTCGTCCTTGCGGCTGCCGAACGAGACCGTCTCGAGCCCGTTGGTCACATTGCGGTATTCGGTTCCCTGGCCTGCCCGGTTGTTGCAGAGCGCGCCCTTGATCTCGAAATTCACCCACCAGCGGTTCTCGACGTGGAATTCGAAGAGGGCCCCGATCTGGGGACCGACCAACACGTTGTCGGTGTCGACGCGCACTTCGTTCGTTGCGCTGCTGCCGCCCGGAAATCCACCGCCGGTCGATTCGGTCGCGTACTCGAAGCGTTCGGGAATATCCATATAGCGCACGCCGAAGAGGATCGACGTGGCCAGCTTGCCCGCCGGCATGGGCATGGCGCGGCGGACGTTCAGTTCCACGTTGTCCAGCGACGAAACGTCATGGATCGACGCGAAGTGGTTGTAGTCCAAGCCGACGACCGGGGGATTGCCGAAGTTCGTGAACGGCGAGAACAGGTTCCCTTGCCCCCCCACTGCGTTGTCGCTCATGTTGCGAATGGCCCGCGCCTCGTCCCACTCGCCCAGGCTGAAATAGACACCCTCGACCTGGAGGCATTCGTTGATCGTGTGGCCGACCAGCACCCGGGCGCCGCCGCTGAACCCTGTGTCGAGGTCGGCGGTCGAGAGGGCCACGCTATACGGGTTGTTCAACGTGGCGGCGTGGAAGTGCCCGGCCGCGTCGCGGTGGATGGCCAGGCCATCGCTTGCCACGTACCACGGGCACCGTGGCGGTGTGAGGTAGAAATCGTGTTCGTCCGGACACAACGATTTCGCGGGATCGCGGTCGGACTGCTGCGCACAGGGGCCGGGACAAGCATCGGGCAGCGGGGTGGGAACCTGCGCCGCCGCGGGTACCGACCACGTGGCGCACCACGCAAGCGTCACGACCAGCCATTTCCATCGCTCTCGGAAGCTCCCCATAGTAGCGGCCCGAAGTACAGAGGGTGTGCAAGACCGAATACTCGGCATTACTCTATTCGGC
>JANLFZ010000506.1:0-4194 GCA_024653385.1 Thermoguttaceae bacterium
CATTGAAGGGCCGCAACGGAGCCGGACCGCACCAAAGGTCCCAATTGAGGCCCTTGGGCGGTTCCGTGTTCTTGCGGGGCATCTCGGGCCCTCCGCCGTAATGCACGAACGCCCGCACCATGCCGATTTTGCCCAGCTTGCCCGAGAGAATGAACTCGCGGCCGCTGACGTTGTGCGGCGAGACCCGCCGGTGCGTGCCCACCTGAACCACGCGGTTCGCCTCGCGGGCCGCACGAACCATCGCCCGGCCCTCGTGGATCGTGTGGCTGATCGGCTTCTCGACATACACGTGGGCCCCGGCCTTGACCGCGTCGATGGTAATCAGCGGGTGCCAGTGGTCGGGCGTGGCGTTGATGACGATCTCGGGCTTCTCCTTCTCCAAGAGATCGCGGTAGTCTTCGTACGGCTTGGGAGTCTGACCGGAAAGCTTCTGCACCTCTTCGCGGGCCCGGTCGAGGATCCGGCGATCGACGTCGCACATCGCGACGACATCCGACCGGCCGGCGGCAACGGCCTCGCGCAGGATGTTCATCCCCCACCAACCGCTACCGACCAGAGCGGTGCGGTACTTCTTGTCGCGCGGGGCGGCGTGGATGGCGGGCGCGGCCAGCGAAACGCCGGCCGCGGCAGACAGGGCCAGAAAGTCGCGTCGGTTGAGCGGCATGGAAGTCTACTCCTCGAGGAACGTCGCGGAATCCGTGTTGCCCACAGCCACGGAGCACCCAATACCGGTAGAACGATCAATAGTCGACTCGTTCGAGCACGCCCCGGCTCCAATAGGCCCGGCAGGATTCGAACCTGCAACCAAGGGATTATGAGTCCCCTGCTCTAACCACTGAGCTACGGGCCCTTTTTCCGTGTTTTTCGCGTTCTGGCCAACTGCCTGAGACTTGTCACCAGACTCCGTCGCCACACGGAAACGTAGGCTGACCTAGTCCCAGTTTACAAGAGTGGCCAAGCAAGAAACAACCGCTCTTGTCAAGCCGTGCGTCGACACGGCGAACGCCGGCCCTTGGCCACAGCGCAACCGGCTCCCCTGTTCGGGGCTGCTTGTTGACAACCTCGAAGTTCCAATTATCCTAAGGCGCATGTGGCCTGCGGCTTGGGGCCGGGGCGATATCGCTCGAGTCTCTCCAGCACTCCGGGCACGACCGGGACAACGAATACGCCGTGCAGTCGGCGCGCAGGCCGCTGCGTTCTATTTGCGTTCTCTGGCGTCTGAAGAGGTGCCCGCATGCCAGCCGGTTCGCGTCTTTGCGACATTGTCTCCAAGTGGTTCTTCCGACGGGGTTCGGCTGTCCAGGCCGGGCAGCGGTCACCGCAACGTCGATGCCGGACACGCCTTGGCAGGCATCTCGCGGGGGAACCGCTTGAGGACCGCCGATTGCTGTCGGTCGCGTCGCAAGAGCCGGATCTGTTCAGCGCCTCGCCGGCGCTGTTTGTCGAGAACCGCGGGCAGTGGCTCGACGCCTCGGTGCGCTATCTGCACCAGGGCGACGGCGCCAACGTGGCACTGACGGACGCGGGAGCAACGTTCCAGGTGTTCCAGTGCGCGCCGACTGCCTCCGAGGGCGGCACGACCGAGTCCCTGGAGTTCGCCGTTCGTTTTCCGGGCGCCAACGCCGTTTCGCCCACGGGCCACGACCGGGCCGAGACGCTCTTCAACTTCTTCGTGGGGCCAAAGGAGCAGTGGCGCTCGGCAGTGCCGAGCTACCAGTCGGTCGCCTACCACGGCCTCTATGATGGCATCGACCTGTACACCTGGGGGCAGCGCAGCCAGTTGAAGTACGAGTTCCACGTGATGCCGGGCGCCGATTCCAGCCAGATCCAAATCCGGTACCAAGGAATCGAAGGACTCTCGATCAGCGAAGATGGCTCGCTGGTCGTGAATCTCGGCGGTGCGTGGGGCAATCTGATCGACCAGGCACCGCACATCTACCAGATCGTCGACGGAGAGAAACTCGACGTTGCAGGGCAGTACGTGTTGCTGGACACCTGCACGTACTCCTTTGCCATTGCAGGTTCATACGATCCCGAACTTCCCTTGGTGATCGACCCCGAGCTGACCTGGAGCACGTATCTCGGAGGGGTCGGAAGTGACGCCGGATACGGAATCGCCGTGGACGAGTCGCGCGGCGTCTACGTCGCGGGAAAGACCTATTCGGGCGGCTGGACCAGCGGCGGTTTCGACACAGGCCATAACGGTTTTCAAGACGCCTTCGTGGCGAAACTGACGCTCACGGGCGCCCACGTCTGGAGCACGTACCTCGGGGGAGCACGCGACGACTACGGGGCCGACATTGCCTTGGACGCCTCGGGCGGCGTGTACGTGGCCGGTGGGACCGACTCGCCGGGCTGGACCACCGACGGCTTCGACACTACCCACAACGGCTCTCGCGACGCCTTCGCGGCGAGACTCACCGACGATGGCCAACTTGTGTGGAGCACGTATCTCGGTGGAAGCGGCGACGACGATGGACCCCGACTGGCTGTGGATGGTTCGGGGGGCGTGTACGTGGCGGGCAGGACAAACTCGCCCGGCTGGGCCGATGGCGGTTTCGACACCAGCCTCGACGGACCATACGACGCCTTTGTCGCCAAACTGACGGCCGACGGCGAATCGGTGTGGAGCACCTATCTCGGAGGAACCAACGCCGACCAAGCCTACGACGTTGCCGTCGATACCGATGGCAACCTGTACGTGACCGGCGAGACCAGTTCGCCCGGCTGGGCCGACGGCGGTTTCGACACCAGTCTCGACGGACCGTACGACGCCTTCGTCGCCAAACTCACATCCGACGGCAGCCCGTTGTGGAGCACCTATCTCGGAGGTAGTAACGCCGACCATGCCTACGGGATTGCCGTCGATCACGCGGGCAATACGTACGTGGCCGGCAAGACCGGTTCAGCCGGCTGGATCACCGGCGGCTTCGACACGAGCTACAACGGAGCGTACGACGCCTTTGTGGCCAAGCTCACGGCCGACGGCGGCTCGGTCTGGAGCACCTATCTCGGAGGTGCCGACACCGACCAAGCTAACGACGTTGCCGTCGATAGCGCGGGCAACGTGTACGTGGCGGGCTCGACCCTCTCGGCCGGCTGGACCGCCGGCGGATTCGACACGAGCCACAACGGAGCTTACGACGCCTTTGTCGCCAAACTCACCCCCAGCGGCAGCCACGCGTGGAGCACCTACCTCGGAGGCAGCAACAACGATCAGGCGTACCGCATCGCCGCTCGCAGGACAGGCCGAGCCTACGTGACCGGCGGAACGGATTCGCCCGGCTGGACCGCCCGCGGCTTCGACACCACCTACCACGGGTATTCCGACGCCTTCGTCGCCAAGATCACGGAGAACCAAGTCCCGCGCATTGGATCCTTAAGCGATAGCCCAAACCCGGTGGCCCAGGGAAACCAACTGACGCTGTCGGCCCACGGCGTCACCGATCCCGACGGCAGGGTGATGAAGGTCGAGTTCTACCTCGACGCGAACAACAATGGCAAGATCGACTCGCAGACGGACACGCTTCTGGGGACCGACACCGACGCCAGCGACGGCTGGACGTGGACCGGTTCGACCAGCGGCTTCTCGGTGGGCGCCAACACGTACCTGGCCCGGGCACGGGACGACGACTCCGCCTGGAGCGCCGCGGTAAGCGTGACCGGCACCGTGACCGAGCCAGCGAACCAACCCCCGAGCATCGCGTCTCTGACCGACGACCCCGACCCGGTGTTCCAAGGAAACAACGTGACGCTTTCGGCCAACGGCGTCACTGACAGCGGCGGCATGGTGGTGAAGGTCGAGTTCTACCGCGACACCAACGGCAACGACCAGATCGACGCGGGCACCGACACGCTGCTCGGCACCGACACCAGCGCCACCGACGGCTGGACGTGGACAGGCCCCACGGCCGATTTCCCTTTGGGTGCGAACACGTACCTGGCTCGCGCTCAGGATGATGATTCCACTTGGAGCAACACGGTGGTCGTCAAGGGCACTGTGATCGCGCCGCCGAACTACGCCCCGAGCATTGCCTTGTTGACCGACAGCCCAGACGCCGTACCGTTGGGCAGCGACCTGACGCTATCGGCCGAGGGCGTCACCGACCGCGATGGGACCGTCGTGAAGGTCGAGTTCTACCTGGATGCCAACAACAACAGCGAGATCGACGAGGGAACGGATCTGCTTCTGGG
>JANLFZ010000506.1:4204-4452 GCA_024653385.1 Thermoguttaceae bacterium
CGACGCCAGCGACGGCTGGACGTGGCGCGGCTCGACCAGCGGCTTCTCGGTGGGCGCGAACATCTACCTGGCTCGCGCGCAGGACAGCTACTCGGCCTGGAGTGCCACGGCCATCACCGCGGGAACCGTTGCCGCGCTGCCGAGTATTGCCTCGCTGACCGACAGCCCTGATCCCGTAACCCTGGGGAGCAACTTGACGCTTTCGGCCCAAGGCGTCACCGATAGCGACGGCCGAGTGGTGAAGGTCG
>JANLFZ010000507.1 GCA_024653385.1 Thermoguttaceae bacterium
TCGCCGCACCGGCAGGCTCGGCAAACGGATCGGTCTCCGCCTCCTCGGCCTTGGCAGCCGGCATCTTCGCGGCGGGCTTGCTCGCCGGCTTCGCCGCACCCGCAGGCTGGGCGAACGGATCGCTCTCCACCTCCTCGGCCTTGGCGGCTGGCATCTTCGCGGCGGGCTTGCTCGCAGGCTTCGCCGCACCGGCAGGCTCGGCAAACGGATCGGTCTCCGCCTCCTCGGCCTTGGCGGCTGGCTTCTTCGCGGCGGGCTTGCTCGCCGGCTTCGCCGCACCGGCAGGTTCGGCAAACGGATCGGTCTCGGCTTCCTCCGCCTTTGCGGCAGGCTTCTTCGCGGCGGGCTTGGCCCCTTCGTCGGGCGCGGGCGCGAAGGGGTCTGGCTCGGCCGCCTCTGGTTTTCCGGCCGGGGCCGCGCCGGGCTTGGCCTCGCCGGGCATGACCGCGAAGGGATCCGCGACCGGGGCCTTGGGCTCGGCGGGTTTCGGTTCGATGGCCTGCGCCTTCGAGGGGACTTCGCCGAACGGCACCGACGGCGGCGGCTCCGCGCCCGGCGCGCTCGGTTTGGGCTGGCTCAGCAATACCCGCGACTCCTCGCGGCGCAACTGTTCGTACCGGGCTCGGCGATACTCCTCGGCCCGCTGCATGGCCAGCATGCGCGACTCCGCCCGGTATTGTTCTAACAGGGCGCGGTCGGTCCCTTGGACGCGTTCCAAGGCGCGGCTGATGTTGAACGTCCGATCCACGTCGGACAGTTCTCGCTTGGCGCCTTGGGCGAAATCCTGTTTCGCATCCTCCTCGCGCCCCAGACGCAGGCAGGCCAGCCCGCGGAAATACCACGCCCGCGGATCCGTGCTGCCGGCGCCGATGCTCTTCGACAGCAAGTCGTAAGCGCGCCGGTAATCGCCCGAGTAATACGCATGCACGCCAGCCCCGAACGATTGCGTGACGGCGGGCTCCTGGGACGACACCGGGGCGGCGCATAAGAGGAGCACCCCTCCGACCAACGGGACCAGTCTCCGAACCATAACCAGCGACTCCTAGCGGCGAGGAACGATTTCCGTCCGGTAGCGAAGCGATTCTGTAAATACTAATTCCGTTACGAACGCTTTGCAAGGAAACGGTAGCCTCGACTCCACCGCCAAGGCAACCAGCACCTGGGACCAACGAGGGGGTATCGACCCAATCTAGAGGGCTAGCATCCCGGTCCTCGGTCAGTTCCGGATCATCTGAGCCGATAATCTAGCAGATTCCGCGATTCCACACATGCTAGCAAAGACAAGCGACATGGATAATAATCTCGAGCCGAAACCCTTGCGCGTCGCGTAGACTCTAACGATTTTCTCGATTCTATGGCCCACTTGGCCGATAACCTCTCTCGAAGTAAAGGCCCACTTGGCGCCCGGGTTGGCTGTCGGACCGCCGCTGTGCGTCCGCGCCCTCGGGCGCTTCGGATGCCCAACGACGAGAGGGGACCGGGATGCTCAGACACGCACTATCGATCGGCCTGGTTGCCGCGCTGTTGGCCGCGGCCAACGGTTGTTGCGTATTCGACGAAGGGGTCTACGAGCCCTTTGGTCCGGGCCTGGGTCCCGACTATCGGCATTGTCCTCGGGCTGCGGCTGGGTGCGCTGCCCCGTGTGACGCGGGTGGCGCCTGTGGTCTCCAACCGGCCCAGCGGGCCTGTGCCCCGTGCGCCGAGTGCGGAGCCGCGCGCGACGAACTCGGCTGCGGCCCCTACACCGACGGACATTGCGGCCCGCTCACCTGGGTCTTCTCGCTCTTCTGCCGGCCGGCCTTCTGCGGCACCGGCTGCGGGCATCGCTACTACGGCGAGTGGTACAGCGACCCGCCCGACTGCTGCGATCCCTGCGACTTCTGCGGTGGCGGCGCGCCGGGGTGCAGCGCGTGTGCGCCGGCGGCCGGCCCGGTCGGCTGCCCCGACTGCGCCGACGAGTCGGTGATGGCTCCGCGCCGCGCGACGTTGCTCAACGCCCGGGCGCCCGCGCGTCCTGCCACGCCCGCCCCGCGCATCGTCTCGCAGAGCGATCGGCCCGTCGCGCCCGCCCAGCGGACCGCTTCTCCCTCGACTCGTTCCACTTCAACCCGCTCTGGCGCGACGCAGCCCGCTCGCCGCTGATCGGTGGCGTTGCGATGCTGGATACCCACGCCGGCGAGGCCCCTTGGCCTCCGGGCAACGATCGCCCATAATGACCAACATCAAGGCGGTCTGGGCGGTCTGTCCCCCTGCGGCCGAAGGGGCAGTCGCCGTGAACAGTTACACTCGGCGCGCTTGTGGAGCCCAAACGAGGCCTCTCATGGCGACCCGGTTCGAGTGCGTTGCGGCGGCGCTGGGGTTTGTCTTCCTGATCACCGCCCCCGGGACGGCCGGCGAATCGAAACCGGCTGCCGACGAAGCGGTGTTCGAGCTGCGCGAGGTCTCGGTGCTGGATTGGGCGCCGTCGCACCGGGGGATTCCCTTTACCCGGGGACAGAACGCCGACCTCAGCCGCGAGCCCGACAAGGCGGTGAAGGCCTATCCCAAGCTCAAGTCGAAGACGCCGCTGTATGGCAAGGTGAAGTTCGACTGGTACCCCGGCCAGCGCGAAGGGATCGAGTACCGGTTCGTCCTCGACGAATCAGGCGAAGCCCCGCCGACCGAGACGGACAAGCCCGAGGCCAAGCCCGCCGAGGAGAAGTCGCTTCTGAAGAGCCTCGGCCAGACACTGTTGGGCTCGAAGGCCGCGCCAGTCCCGCCGCCCGAGCTTCCCCCGAAGCGGTCGAGCTACGATCGGCTGTATTTCGACCTGAACCGCGACCTCGACCTCTCGAACGATCCGCCGGTCGCCGCGATGAAAGACCCCAAGTGGCAGGCCCTGCCGCCGTGGTCGGCCGTCGAGAAGCAGATGTTCGATTGTCTGGCCGTCGAGTTCGACTTCGGCCCCGGGTTGGGCAAGCGGCCGTTCCGCGTGCTGCCGTGGCTCAGGTCGAGCGGCAAGGACAAGGACATAACGCTCTTCTTCGCGTCGGCCGTGGTCCGCGAGGGACGGATCGCCCTGGGCAAACGGGAATACGACGCCGTGCTCGCCCAGGCGTACCTGGTCACCGGGCGATTCGACCGATCGTCGACCAACATCCAACTGACTCCGGTCCAATCAGGCGACGAGCTGGAGTACATCACTTTCGAAGGCGACATGCTCCACACCCTCCGCCGCGTCGACGGGCAGCTTTATGTCCTTTCGACCACGCCGCTGGGAGACCGGCTGGTGGTCAAGCCCTACCGCGGCGACTTGGGCGTGCTCGAGCTGGGCCCGGGCAAGCGGGACCTCAAGGAGATGTCGTTCTCGGGCGCGCTGCGCGCGGAGGACTGGGCCGTCGGCATCGGCGCAGGCCCTGGTCTCTTGGGCGCCTTCGCGAAGACCCGCCGGGCCACGGTGCCCGTGGGCGACTATCTGCCCGGCTATGTGTCGATCGAGTACGGGCCGCTGCGGATCTCGATCTCCGACAACTATCATTCCGACGGCAAGCCCCGCGACATGGAGCGCAAGCGGACCTACGGCATCCGCGTGCGCAAGGACAAGCCGTTCGTGCTCGACTTCTCGAACCAGCCCGCGGTGCTTTTCGCCAGCCCGGCCAAGGGCCTGACGGTCAAGCCGGGCGACGAGGTCCGCGTGGCCGCGGTACTCGTGGATCCGACGCTCGACGTCATGATCCGCGGCCTCGACGACACCCGGAGCAAGCACAAAGTGACCTTCAAGCTCGCCGACGGCAAGGAGCACTCCTACGAGCGGTCGCAGTCGCTGGACCCCGTGGTCACGGTGACCGACTCGGCGGGCAAGACGGTCTCCGAAGGCAAGATGCCCTTTGGATGAGACGGCACCTGCGGGTACTCGTGGCGAGTGCCCAAGGACCTCAAGCCCGCTGGCGGGAAGGAGACCTTCACCATCCGCGTGGCGTACGACACCGAGGAGCTGTACGGCAAGATCGAGTCCTCGCGCACGATCGAGGTCGCCGTGCCGTAACGGCGCCGCAACCGTTCACGGGGACTGTCCCCGCGAACGGTTGTCTCACTGGAGCTTCGGTCCGGCGATCCGTTCGCCGCGCTGCTGGCGGGCCTGGTCGGCCGGGTCGAAGGTGCCGTAGAACAGGGCGTTCGTGTCCATCCACGTCACAAGCCGCTCGTTCTCCTCGGGCGTAAGTTGCACGTCGTAATGGCCCCGGCGAATCAGTTTCATCAGGCTCGACCCGCGGGCGCCGAAGAAGCCGGGCTGGGTCACCGGCTCGCTGTTGACCAGGCGGAAGTCGCCCGGCTTGCCGGCCCAATCGGAATACGGCACGCGCGGGGCCAGGGCGTTGTACGAGACCGTGTAGCGGCCTTGCGGCTGGCCCGTGAGGATCACCTTGCCCTCGGGCTTCTCGGGGCTATGGCACGAGACGCAGCGCCGATC
>JANLFZ010000508.1 GCA_024653385.1 Thermoguttaceae bacterium
CTTGCGCTTCCTTGCTCTCTCATGTTTGCCCAACTTATTGTTTTACAGGCCCTAATCATTGCGTGGGCCGAAGAATCAGACCTGTCCCGTTTTGGGGAGGGTCCGCTTCACGTGACGTTGGCTGCTCCGTATACTGCACGGTTCGTGGAGGTCCGTGGAAGGCGCGCGCCAAGGCGTGGCCGGGCCAGGTTGAGGAGCATCGCATGCAGGGATTCTTACGATCGGACGGGCGCAAAGGCATCCGCAACGTGGTCGCCGTGGCCTACCTGGTCGAGTGCGCCCACCACGTGGCCCGGGAGATCGCCTCGCCGTTTCGCGAACAAGGCGTCCACCTGATCGGCTTTCCCGGGTGTTTCCCCAACCAGTACGCCGCGCGCATCCTGGCGCAGGTTTGCACGCATCCCAACGTGGGCGCCGTGCTGTTGGTCTCGCTGGGTTGCGAGAGTTTCGACCGGGAGAAACTCGAAGCGGCCGTGCGCGCCTCGGGCCGGCCGGTCGCGACGTTGGTGATCCAGGAGTGCGGCGGCACGATGCGCACCGTCGAGGCCGGTAGGGCGTGGGTCCGCCAGACGCTGAACCAGATCCAATACGCCCCGCGTGCCGAGATGCACATCCGCGATCTCGTGGTGGGGACGATCTGCGGCGGGTCCGACGCCACCAGCGGGCTGACGGCCAATCCCGCGGCCGGCCGGGCTTTCGACCTGCTCGTCGCCGAGGGGGCGGCCTGCATCTTCGAAGAGACGGGCGAGTTGATCGGGTGCGAGCACTTCATGGCCCAGCGCGCCGCCACGCCCGAACTCGGCCGCGAGATCGTCGCCTCGGTCGCCAAGGCCGCCCGGTACTACGAGACCCTGGGCCACAGCAGCTTCGCCCCGGGCAATGCCGAGGGGGGACTAACGACCATCGAAGAGAAATCGCTGGGGGCGTACTCGAAGAGCGGCAAGTCGCGGATTTCGGGCATGCTCAAGCCGGGCGACGTGCCGCCGCGTGGCGGGCTCTACCTGCTCGACGTGGTGCCCGACGGCGAGGTGCGATTCGGCTTTCCGAACATCTCGGACAATGCCGAGATCGTCGAACTGATCGCGTGCGGCTGCCACGTGACGCTGTTCACCACGGGGCGCGGGTCGGTCGTCGGCTCGGCGATTTCGCCGGTCATCAAGATCTGCGCCAATCCGGAGACCTACCGCCGCATGTCCGACGATATGGATGTCGACGCCGGACGGATCCTCGAAGGCCGCGCGACGCTCGACCACCTGGGGCGCGAGATCTTCGAGCGCGTGCTGGAGGTCGCCGCCGGCGCGCCGAGCATTTCGGAGCGGCTCGGCCACCAGGAGTTCATCCTCACCTACAAATCGTTCGAGCCGCTCGGCCCGGCCTGCCTGCCGGTCTGAGCGCGCCAGCATTGCGGAGGGTCTCGCCATGAGAAGACTCGGCGTGCAAGCCGCCTGCGTGGCTTTGGCCTTGGCGGCCGCGGGAACCGTCGGGGCCGCCGAATCCCGGCGGCTCAACGTGCTGTTGGTGATGTCCGACGATTTGAACTGCCGCTTGGGCTGCTACGGCGATCCGACGGTCAAATCGCCCAACATCGACCGGCTGGCCGCCCGGGGCGTGCGGTTCGACCGGGCCTATTGCCAGTACCCGTTGTGCAACCCGAGCCGGGCCTCGTTTCTCACGTCGCTGCGTCCCGACCGCACGGGCGTGCGCGAGAATCAGACGCACTTTCGCGAGGTGGTGCCCGACGTGGTCACGCTGCCCGAGCTGTTCCGCAAGAACGGGTACTTTACGGCTCGGGTGGGGAAGATTTTTCACTACGGCGTGCCCACGCAGATCGGCACCAGCGGCCTGGACGACCCGCCCTCGTGGGACCGCGTGGTCAATCCCCGCGGCCGCGACAAGGACGAAGAGGCCCGCATCTTCAGCCTGATTCCCGGCCGGTTCGGCGGCACCTTGAGTTGGATGGCCGCCGACGGAACCGACCTCGAGCAGACCGACGGCATCGGGGCGACCGAGATGATTCGCCTCTTGGAAGAGCGCGGCCGCGAGCCGTTCTTTCTGGCGATGGGCTTCTACCGTCCGCACACGCCGTACGTGGCGCCGAAGAAGTACTTCGAGATGTATCCGCTCGATAAGATCCCGTTGCCGAACGTGCCGGCCGACGATTGGGACGACATTCCGCGCCCGGCGCTGAACGACCTGCCCGAGCAGCGGAACCTCTCCGACAATCTGCGGCGCCAGGCGATCCAGGCATATTTCGCGGCGATCACCCTGATGGACGCGCAACTGGGCCGCGTGCTGGACGCCTTGGACCGCCTGGGCCTGGCCGACAAGACCGTGGTGGTGTTCGCCAGCGACCAGGGTTACCACCTGGGCGAGCACCGGTTGTGGCAAAAGATGTCGCTATTCGAGGGCGTGGCCCGAGCGCCGTTGATCATCGCCGCGCCGGGCCGCAAGGGCAACGGGCGCGCAACGCGGGCTTTGGTCGAGCTGATCGACGTGTACCCGACGCTCGCCGAACTGTGCGGGCTGGAGATCCCCAAGCACGTGGCCGGCCGAAGCCTCGTCCGCCAGCTCGACGACCCTGCCGCTCCGGCCCGCAAGGTCGCGCTCACCCAGATCGAGCGCGCCCGGGGCAAGAAGCTGGGGCCGCTGGCGGGCTATAGCATCCGCACCGACCGCTGGCGCTACACCGAGTGGGACGGCGGCTTGGCCGGCGTCGAACTCTACGACCACCAGACCGACCCCCACGAGTTCCGCAACCTCGCACGCGATCCCGCGCACGCCGACACCGTGCGCGAGTTGAAACAACTGCTCCAGGCAGAACGGAGCAAGCGGAAGTGATCGCGGCGTCTTGCCGAAATGACGCCGCACATGGCCGAATGGGAACCCTATGCAAGAGGTCGACATCATGTCCGAAGATCGAGAAGCCAAGGTCGCCGCAGCCCCGGCGGGCGCCTCGCGGTCGCACGGGGTCGCGGGCGTACCGGACGACCGGCCCGCTCCGCCGCGGCGCCGGCTGGTGGTCAAGCCCATTCTGACCTACCCGAAACCCGTCCCCCACCCCCAGACCAGTTGGCGAAACTGGGGCGGCATCCAGTCGGCCGCCGACCTCGAGGCCGAAACGCGGCGCATTCGCGGCGAACTCGACGCGCTCAAGGGCAAGGCCGATTTCCCCCTCGAGTTCATGCCGCTTTCGGCCGTGCGCGGCGCGGCCGAGCTGGACGCGATCGCCGAGGCGCGCCAGGCCGATGCGCTCTTGGTCTACGCGGCCGGCGACGGCGCGGGCGACCTGATGGCCGAAGTGAACCTCTTGGAGAAGTGGGGCAAGGACACGGTCTTCTTCGTGCGCCACCAGTCGGGCCCCCTCTACTATTGGTATGAAGGCGTCTCGGCGAGGTTCCATCGGCAGCACACCGACGACCAGGCCACGCGCACCATCCGCTGCGACGACACGGTCGTCGATCGCATGGACGACGTGCTTTGGCGGTTGAGGGCGCTGGCGGGTTTGCGGGCGACGGTTGGCAGCCGCGTCCTGGCGATCGGCTGGCCCGACGCCCGGGTCTGGCCGTCCGAGGAGTCGGTCGAGCCGGTTCGCCGGCACTGGAAGTTCGCGGTCCAACCGGTTTCGTACGACGAACTCGGCAAGCGGCTCGAGGCCGCGCGGGCTCGGCAACGCGCCGAGGCCTACTTGCAGCTTCCCGGGACCAAGCTCGAGACCGAGCTTCCGGCGGTCGAGAACGCCTTTCTGTTGGAGGGGGTATTCCGGGGGCTGTTGGACCAGACCGGATGCCGGGCGATCACGGTCGCGGCGTGCATGTCGGCGATCTTGCCCGTGGCCCAAACCACCGCGTGCCTGGCCCTGAGCGTGCTGAACGACGCGGGCTACCTGGCCTGGTGCGAGGCCGATTTCCCTGCCCTTCCCGCGGCCACGCTTTTGGCGAACATCTCGGGCCGGCCGGTGTTTTTCTGCGCGCCGGGGTATCCGCATCACGGCACGATCATGCTGGCCCATTGCAGCGCCCCGCGCAAGATGGACGGCCAGCACGTTTTGCCGGCGCGCATCATGACGCATTTCGAGTCGGACTACGGCGCGGCGCCGCGCGTCGAGTTCCCCGCCGGCCAGAGCGTCTCGATGGTCGTGCCCGACTACGCCTCGCAGCGCTGGCTGGGGCTTTCGGGCGAGATCGTCTCGAACCTATCCGTGGCAGCCTGCCGCACCCAGGTCGAGGTGCGCTATGGTGCTTCGAGCCTGGCACTGGCGAAGCGCATGCACGGCTACCGCTGGGCGCTTGCCTTGGGCGACTATCTCCGGGAAGTCGGCTACGCGCTGCGGCGGGTCGGCATCGCGTGGGACTGCCTCACCCCCGTTGCCGAGAATCATCCGGAAAAGGCTTGACTGGCAACTCCCGGCAAGCGATAACGGGGGTCGATGGTTGGGGA
>JANLFZ010000049.1:0-17813 GCA_024653385.1 Thermoguttaceae bacterium
CCGACGCCACTTCTCCCCTCTCCCGCAAGCGGGAGAGGGGCCGGGGGTGAGGGCCATCTCCCCTCGCCCGCAAGCGGGAGAGGGGCCGGGGGTGAGGGGGCATTTTGACAGCCCCGGCGACCTCTGGGCCCTCCGCGACATCTCGTTCACCATCAAGCGCGGCGAGGTCTTGGCCCTGGTCGGACGCAACGGGGCAGGCAAGAGCACCCTCTTGAAGATCCTCTCGCGCATCACCGTGCCGACCACGGGCCGGGCCGTGATCCGCGGCCGCGTGGGCAGTCTCCTCGAAGTCGGCACCGGTTTCCATCCCGAGTTGACCGGCCGCGAGAACATCTATCTCAACGGCGCGATCTTGGGCATGAGCCGGGCCGAGATCGACCGCAAATTCGACGAGATCGTCGATTTCTCCGGGGTCGGGAAGTTCATCGACACGCCGGTCAAACGCTACTCCAGCGGCATGGGCGTGCGTCTGGGCTTCGCGGTGGCCGCCCACCTCGAGCCCGAGATCCTCATCGTCGACGAGGTCCTGGCCGTCGGCGACGCGGCGTTTCAGAAGAAATGCATGGGCAAGATGGGAAACGTCGCCAGCCAGGGACGCACCATCCTCTTCGTCTCGCACAACATGCACGCGGTTCGGGCATTGTGCCAGAGGGCCCTGCTCTTGGAGGACGGCCGGGTGACGCGCGACGGGCCGACCCACGAGGTCGTCGACGCCTATCTGCGCAGCGTGGCCGAGACGCCCGCCGATGCCGCCGAGGTGCGTTGGCCTCCCGACGAGGCCCCGGGCGACGAGGCCACGCGCCTGTTGGCCGTGCGCGTGCTCGATGCCAACGGGAGGCCTTGCTACGACCACTCGATCGACGAGCCCGTCACGCTCGAAATGGAGTTCAGCGTGCTCCGGCCGGGGATCGAGGTCACCACGAGTTTCCACGTCTACAACGCCCAGGACGTGTGCCTGTTCGCCGTGGCCGACTTTCAGGACCCCGCTTGGACCGAGCGGGCGTTTGCCCCCGGGTGCTATCGCAGCCGCTGCCGCATTCCAGCCCAGTTTCTCAACGAGGGGGTCCACCGCGTGTCGGCCATTGTGGTGCAGCAGCGCAAGTACTTCCCGGCCCGCAGGGACAAAATCGTCTCGTTCTGCGTCCACGACGAGGGCGCGCAGCGCCGCGGCTACGCGGGCCAATGGATCGGCGCGGTCCGCCCGGTATTGCCCTGGACGCTCGAACGCCTGGGGGGCACGCCATGAAGGTCGTGATCCTCTGCGGCGGACTCGGCACGCGGCTCCGCGAGGAGACCGAGTTCCGCCCCAAGCCCATGGTCGATATCGGCGGGCGGCCCATCCTCTGGCATATCATGAAGGTCTACGCCCACCACGGGTTCCGCGACTTCGTGCTCTGCCTCGGCTACCGCGGCGCGATGATCAAGGACTATTTCCTCAACTACGAGGCGATGAACAACGATTTCACGATCTGCCTCGGCAGACTGGGCGCGGTGGCCTACCACGGCGAGCACGACGAGCAGGACTACCGCGTCACCCTGGCCGACACCGGCCCGGAGACGATGACCGGCGGGCGCCTGAAGCGCGTGGCCAAGTACATCGCCGACGACACTTTCCTTATGACCTATGGCGACGGCATCGCCGATGTGGACCTCAAGGCCCTGGTGGCCTTCCACCACGCCCACGGCAAGCTCGCCACGTTAACCACGGTTCGCCCTTTCTCCCGGTTCGGCATCCTCAAGCTGGGTAGCGACAGCCGAGTGACCGAGTTCGCCGAGAAACCCCAGATCGACGACGGCTGGATCAACGCCGGCTTCTGCGTGTTCCACCGCCGGGTCTTCGACTACCTCACCGGCGACGACTGCGTGCTGGAGCGCGAACCGCTCGAACGCCTGGCCCGCGAAGGACAACTCATGGCCTTCCGCCACGAGGGGTTCTTCTACGCCATGGATACGTACCGCGAGTACCAGCACCTCAACGAGCTGTGGGCCTCGGGCAAGGCCCCCTGGAAGGTATGGAACTGAATCCCGGCTTCTGGCGCGACCGGCCGACGCTGGTCACCGGGGCGACCGGCCTGGTGGGCGGGTGGCTCGTCAAGCGGCTTCTCGCCGCCGGGGCCGACGTCGTTTGCCTCGTGCGCGACTGGGTCCCCCACTGCGAACTGGTGCGCACGCAAGCGATCGAGCAAGTCAAGGTGGTCCGCGGAAGCGTATGCAACCAGCGTCTCTTGGAGCGGGCGCTGGGCGAGTACGAGATCGACACCGTGTTCCACCTGGCCGCGCAAACCATCGTCGGCATCGCCAACCGTAACCCGGTTGCCACGTTCGAGGCGAACATCCGCGGCACGTGGTCGCTCTTGGAGGCCTGCCGCCGCAGCCCGACGGTCCGGCAGATCGTCACGGCGTCGTCCGACAAGGCGTACGGCGACCAGGACACGTTGCCGTACACCGAGGCCGCGCCCCTGGCGGGCCGGCACCCCTACGACGTGAGCAAGTCGTGCGCCGACCTGTTGGCCCAGGCGTACGCCACGACGTATGCCCTGCCGGTCTGTGTCACCCGCTGCGGCAATTTCTATGGGGGCGGCGATCTCAATTGGAACCGCATCGTGCCGGGCACGATCCGCTCGGTGCTGCGAGGCCAGCGCCCGGTCATCCGCTCCGACGGCCGGCACATCCGCGACTACTTCTACGTCGAGGACGGGGCCGCGGCGTACATGCTCCTGGCCGAACGCATGGCCTCGCGCCGCGACTTAGCCGGCCACGCCTTCAATTTCTCGAACGAGACGCAGATCGCCGTGTTGGATCTCGTGCGTCGGATCCTCGGGCTGATGGGCTCGGGCCTCGAACCCGTCGTGCGCGACGAGGCCAATCACGAAATCCGCCATCAGTACTTAAGCGCCGCCAAGGCGCGGGACCTGCTCGGGTGGTCGCCGCAGTTCGACCTCGACCGCGGCCTCGAACGCACCATTGCCTGGTACCGGGAGCACTTGGGCAATGACGGCTGACGCCGGGCACCTGCGCAACCAGATTCTGTCGCTCGTGGCCCAGTACCATGCGGCGGCCTTCCCCCGACAGCCGTTCGTTCCCGGCCAAACGCCCGTGCCGGTCTCGGGCCGCGTCTTCGATGCCGCCGAGCTGGAACACCTCGTCGAGGCGTCGCTCGATTTCTGGCTCACCACGGGCCGCTTCGCCCAGCGCTTCGAGCGCGAGTTCGCCCAAGCCTTCGGGGTGCGGCATGCGATCCTGGTGAACTCGGGGTCCTCGGCGAACCTCCTGGCCGTCTCCTGCCTCACCTCGCCGACGCTCGGCGACCGGCGCTTGCGGCCTGGGGACGAGGTGATCACGGTCGCCGCGGCCTTTCCCACCACGGTCAACCCGATCGTCCAGAACCACCTCGTGCCGGTGTTCGTCGATGTCACGCTCGGGACGTACAACGCCGACGTGGGCAGGCTGGAGGAGGCGATCGGCCCGCGGACCCGGGCGATCGTCCTGGCCCACACGCTGGGCAACCCGTTCGACGCGGCGGCTGTCGCGGCCCTGGCCCGCCGGCACGGCCTGTGGCTTGTCGAGGATTGCTGCGACGCGGTGGGGGCGACCTTCCAGGGCCAACCCGTCGGCACGTTCGGCGATCTGGCCACGGCAAGCTTCTATCCCGCGCACCATATCACCATGGGCGAGGGAGGGTGCGTGCTCACCGACCACGCGAAGCTGAAACGGCTCGTCGAGTCGCTGCGCGATTGGGGACGCGATTGCTGGTGCGCACCCGGAAACGACAACACCTGCACGAAGCGCTTCGGCTGGCAGTTGGGCGAATTGCCGTGCGGGTACGACCACAAGTACACGTACTCGCACCTCGGGTACAATCTCAAGGCCACCGACTTGCAGGCGGCCGTGGGCGTGGCGCAACTCGAGAAGCTGCCCGGGTTCATCGCGGCACGCCGAAGGAACTTCGACCTGCTCTACGCGGGGCTGGCCGATCTCGATCGGTTGTTTCTGCTGCCCGAGCCGACGCCGGGCTCGGAGCCCAGTTGGTTCGGTTTTCCGCTGGCCGTGCGGCCGGAAGCGCCCTTCACGCGTGACGAGGTGGTGCGCTTCCTCGAATCGCGGCGCATCGGTACCCGCTTGTTGTTCGCCGGAAACCTGTTGCGTCAGCCGGCCTACCGCGACGTGCCGCACCGCGTCGTCGGCGGCCTGGAGAACACCGATTTCGTGATGAACCGCGTCTTCTGGATCGGCGTGTATCCGGGCCTCGACGGCGAAATGATCCGGTACGTGGTCGATACCTTGCACGAAGTTGCGAAGGTGCGCTCATGATGACCCTCTCCCCTCCCGCACCGGCCGAGGTTTCCGCTCGCAACCGCCGGATCGACGCGTTTCGTCGAGCGGTCGAGAAGTCGTTCCGTTTTCTGAAGGAGACGGCGCGACTTGACGACTTGTTCGCTCGCGGCCTGCCGCTGGCCGGCAACCAGGGCTACCTCGTGCCGCTCTGCCGCCTCCATGTTGGCGACGACGACCTGATCCGCAGACTGGCCCAGTGGCGTCGGGAGAACGCCTTCGCCTACCCGTCGCAGTTCCCGGTGACCTTCGAAAGCACGGCCGCCTGGCTTCGGCAGCGGGTGCTCGCGGTGGAAGACCGCCTGCTGTTTCTCGTGCTCGATCGGCTGGGTCGGACCATCGGCCACCTGGGCTTTGCCAACGCGTCGAACGACGCCGGCGAGATCGAACTGGACAACGTGGTGCGCGGCGTAACCGGCGTCGAGCCGGGCATCATGGCCAACGCCGTGCGCACGCTGCTGGGCTGGGCGCTGGAGCACCTCCGTCCGTCGGCCGTCTTCCTGCGCGTGCTCGACGACAATCACCACGCCATCGAGTTCTACCGGCGGCTGGGGTTTGTCGAGGACCGCACCATCCCGCTGCGCCGGCACGAGGCGGATGGCCGGGTCGATTACCTGCCGCTTGCCGAGGGCGACGTGGCCCCGCCCGACAAGTCGTTCCTCCGCATGGTCTACACCATGCCCGCCCGAACCACGCCCGCCGACACGATTCTGACGGCCGGTCCCTCGATTTCCGCCCGGGAGACCGCCTACGTGCTCGACGCGGTGCGTCACGGCTGGAACCGGAACTGGAGCGGGTACCTCGATCGGTTCGAGAAGGCGTTTGCCGAGTACGTCGGCGCCAAGCACGCCCTGGCGACCTCGAGCGGCACCGGGGCATTGCACCTGGCCCTGGCCGCGTTGGGCATCGGGCCGGGCGACGAGGTGATCGTCCCCGATCTGACCTGGGTGGCCACCGCGAACGCGGTCATGTACGTCGGGGCCACGCCCGTCTTCGCCGACGTCGAACCCGACACCTGGTGCCTCGACCCGGCCTCGTTCGAGGCGGCGATTACCGAGAGGACCCGGGCGGTGATTCCCGTCCACCTTTACGGCCACCCGGCGCGCATGGACCGCATCGTCGAGATCGCGCGCCGGCATGGCCTCTTCGTGGTGGAAGACGCCGCCCCGGCCATCGGCGCCGAGTTCCAAGGCAGGCGCGTCGGCGCGCTGGGCGACGTGGGATGTTTCAGTTTCCAGGGCGCCAAGCTCGTCGTGACGGGCGAAGGCGGCATGCTGGTTACCCATTCCGATGAGATCTACGCGCGCGCCCATGCCCTCTGGGACCAGGGACGCACCCCAGGCACCTTCTGGATCAATGAACTGGGGTGGAAGTACAAGATGTCGAACCTCCAGGCGGCCCTCGGATTGGGCCAGTTGGAGCGGGTCGACGAGTTCATCGAGGCCAAGCGCGAGATCTTCGCGTGGTACGCTGAGGGGCTTTGCGGCGTGCCGCACTTGGTCCTGAACGAAGAGGCCCCCTGGGCACGCAGCATCTACTGGATGACGAGCGTCGTGCTCGACGAACGCGCCGGCATTTCCCGCGATGAGTTCCGCGACCGCCTGCGCCAGCGCAAGATCGACACGCGGCCGGTCTTCCCCGCGATCAGCCGTTACCGTTTCTGGCCCCGACAACAGCCGCCGCAACCCGTTGCTCGCCGGTTGGGCGAGCAGGGAATCAATCTGCCCAGCGGCATTTGCTTGCAGCGCGACCAGGTCGGGTACATTTGCGACTGTATCCGAGAACTTCTCGGCAAGACCGGGTGAACGCCCCTTTCTCGAAAGAACGGACGAGCGTGTCGCGGCGTGAATCGGCCGGGCTTGCCCGGGCTGTGCGGCGCTATGCCCTCGGCATGGTCCATCGGGCCAACGCTTCGCACATCGGATCGTCGCTCTCGATCGCCGACGTGCTGGCCGTGCTGTACGGCGAGGTCCTCCGCGTCGATCCGGCGCGGCCCGACTGGCCCGACCGCGACCGCTTCGTGCTCAGCAAGGGCCACGCGGCGGCGGCCCTGTACGCCGTGTTGGCCGAGTGCGGTTTCTTCCCCAAGCCGTGGCTCGACACCTATTGCCGCGACGGGGGCCGGCTTCCCGGCCATGCCACGTCGCACGGCATTCCCGGGGTGGAGGTCTCGACCGGTTCGCTCGGGCACGGGCTCCCGGTGGCTTGCGGGATGGCCTTGGCCGGCCTCCGCGACCGTCGGCCGTACCGGGTGTTCGTGCTGTTGGGCGACGGCGAGTGCGACGAGGGCTCGGTCTGGGAGGCCGCCCTGTTCGCGCCGCACCACCGGCTCGATAACCTCGTTGTCATCGTCGACGCCAACGGGATCCAGAGCTTCGGCCCGATCCGCGAGGTCCTCGACCTCGAACCGCTGGCCGACAAATGGCGAGCGTTCGGCTGGGCGGTCCGCGAGATCGACGGCCACGACCACCGCGAAATCGCCGACGTACTCGGCCAGGTCCCGCTCGAGCCCGGCAAGCCCACCGCGGTGATCGCGCGCACCGTCAAGGGCAAGGGGGTCAGCTTCATGGAGCACCAATTGGCCTGGCACTACCGCGCGCCCGACGCCGCCCAACTCGCCCAAGCCCTCGCCGAACTGGAAGCCGCGCCGTGAGAACCGCCTTCGTGGAAACCCTGGTTCGGCTCGCCCGGCGCGACGAGCGAATCTGGCTCTTGACGGGCGACCTGGGCTACTCGGTGCTCGAAGGCTTCGCCCGCGAGTTCCCCGGTCGGTTCGTCAACGCGGGCGTGGCCGAGCAGAACCTGACGGGGGTCGCCGCCGGGCTGGCGCTGTCGGGCAAGATCGTGTTCACCTACTCGATCGCGAATTTTCCCACCCTGCGGTGCCTGGAGCACCTGCGCAACGATGTCTGCCACCATCGGGCCAACGTCAAGGTGGTGGCGGTCGGTGGCGGACTGGCTTACGGATCGCAAGGCTATACCCATTTCGGCGTCGAGGACCTGGCGGTGATGCGGGCGATGCCGTACATGACCGTGGTTGCCCCCGGCGACCCGATCGAGGCCCGGCTGGCCACCGAGGCGATTGCTCAAACCGACGGCCCCTGCTATTTGCGTTTGGGCAAGGCCGGCGAGCCGGTCGTCCACCGCACGACGCCCGCATTTCGGTTGGGCAAGGCGATCGGCCTGCGCGACGGGACCGACGCGACCTTGATCGCCACCGGCGCGGCACTCAAGCCGGCCGCCGACGCCGCCGAGTTACTCGACCGCCAAGGCGTCTTTGTGCGCGTGCTGAGCATGCCGACCGTCAAACCCCTCGACGAGGCGGCGGTTTGCGCGGCCGCGCGCGAAACCGGCCTGGTCGGCGTCGTCGAAGAGCACGGTCCGATCGGCGGGCTGGCCGACGCGGTGGCCCGCTGTCTGGCCGGGCACGACGGGGCGCCGGTCTGTTCCTTCTGCGTCGATACCGAGGCCCTGCTCGCGCGCGGCGAGGTGGGAAGCCAGGCGTACCTGGCTACCCAATCGGGATTGTCGCCCGAGGCGATCCGCGACCGGGTACTCGAGGAGCTTGCCGCCCATGCCCCGGCGCGGCGACGGGTGAAAAATGCCTGCTAGTTTGCCGCTCTTGTCGATCTGCGTGCCCACGTATAACCGCGCGGCGATGCTGCGGGTGATGCTCGAGGCGGTGCTGCCCCAAGTGGCGGAGAGCGCCCCGGAGGTGGAGCTTTGCCTGTCGGACAACGCCTCGCCCGACGAGACCCCCGAGGTCGTGCGCGCGGCCCAGGGCATCCACCCTTTTCGCCACGCGCGGAACGAAACGAATCTCGGCCCAATCCGCAATGTCCACCGCGTGACGAACGAAATGGCGCGAGGCGAGTACGTCTGGGTACTGGGCGACGACGACCTGGTGCGGCCGGGCGCCGTCCGCCGGGTCCTCGCGGCGCTGCGTGCCAATCCGGACGTCGACGCCTTCCACCTGAACTTCAACTCCGCCCGGCACCGCGAGCACTGGCCCGAACACGCCCACGGCGGCTACGACGGCCGGTTCGATGTCACGGTGCATTGTGATCGTCAGAGCCGACGGCTGGATCGGTGGGACGAGATGATCTTGCCGGCCAACTCGTTCTGCACGCAGCTCTACGCCCATGTACTGCGCCGCTCGATCTGGCAAGGGCTTTCCGACCAGGGGCGATTCGGCGAGCCCTATTCGTCGTTCCGCTGGACGTGGCCGCACACGTACATGGCCGCCAAGGCCATGTTCGGCAAGCCGGCGTACTATGTCGGCGAGCCTTCGCTGACGGTATTCAACCGGCGCACCGAATGGTGGTGCGAGGCGCCGCGGATCGTTCTCGACTACTTGCCCGACCTCATCCGGTTCTACGAGCAACTGGGCCTGCCTCCTGGGCGATTGGCGGAACTACAGCGAGCGGTCGACGACGGCGGCGTGGCGTTTCTTCAGGGGGTTCTCTTGGACGAAGAACGCCCGGCGGGGGTGACGCTTCGCGGTTGTCTAGCCGGAAGGTGGCACCGCGTCCGGACGTGGCGGCTCTTGGCCCGCGCGGTGAGGACCCTGCCCGCGCGACAGCGGGCCTCGCGCGCCGCGGCGCGGCAACCGGCAGCCAGGCGACACGTCCCCAAGGCGACGGGGCAATCCGCGCTGTACGTTCCGCCCGTGCTCGAAAGGCGGCGCGTCTGTTTCGTCGCTCCATCGGCCTATCCGCTTTTCGACCCGTCGGTCAGCCGGCCGATCGGCGGCATGGAGACACGTTCGGTGCTGTTCGCCCGCGGCTTGGCGCGCCGGCCGGGCTTCGACGTCCACTTCCTCGTGGCCGATTGCGGCCAGCCGGCCGAGCAGCAGATCGACGGCATCTGCGTGCGGATCGACCCGGCCGAGCGCCGCTGGGTCGAGTACTGCCGGTCGCTGGTCGACGCGCAGCGCCGTCATGCGAACCGCATCCGGGAATGCCTTCCGCGGGCTTCCGGCTTTCCGGGGTTTCGCCTCCGCCGCTTCCACCCGCGCCTGGTTTGGGACCTACTCGCGGTTCTCGGATGGCGTCTTCGGTTCCGTTTCTTCCCTCCCCAGCGATGGCGGTTCGACGGCGTCGGTCTGACCGACCCACGCGACGTGTATCGAGAGATCGGCGCCGACGTATGTATCGGGTTCGGCGTGAACCATGTGACGGCGCAAATGGTCGCCTCGTGCCGCACCTTCGGCGGCACCAGCGTGCTGTTTCTGGCCTCCGACATCAACCTGTCGGAGCGTTACCGGCCGGGTTCGCCGGAGCAGGACCCCGAGGGCGAAACGGCCGGCGTGTGCTATTACGCGTTGACGCAAGCCGACTACATCCTCGCACAGACGGCCCGGCAGGCCGAGTTGCTCAAGGAACGTTTCGGGCGCGAGTGCCGGGTGATCGCCAATCCGATCGACCTGGGCGATGCGTGGTCGGGGGAGGACGACTGGGACGCGCGCGACACGGTGTTGTGGATCGGGCGCGCCGACCGCCATTGCAAGCGGCCGTCGCTCTTCGTCGAGCTGGCCCGGCGATGCCCCGACATCCGCTTCGTGATGATCATGAACGACCGCCATGCGGACGTCTTCGCGGAGATCGAGTCGGGTCTGCCGGCCAATGTCCGCCTGATCGAACGCGTGCCGCCGGCCGAGATGCCGGCGTACTACCGGCGCGCCAGGGCCCTGGTGAACACGTCGAGCTTCGAGGGGTTCTCCAACGCGATCCTTCAGGCGGGAAAATACGGCGCCGCGGTGGTCTCGCTGGAGGTCGATCCCGACGGAGCATTCAGCCGGCATGGTTGTGCGCTGGTGGCTCGGGGCGACCGCGACCGCCTGGTCGAACACGTCCGCGCGGTATGGTCTGACCGCGCCGCGTTCCTGTCGCTGGCCCGCCGGATGCGCCGGTATCTCGAACAGCACCACAATCTCGACGGGCGAATCGCTGAACTCGAAGCGTTCCTCCGCGGGCTCGACGTTGGGGCGCCCGTTCGCGAGGCGACCGCGTTGCGTCGGGCTGGATAACACGCCCGTGTCATCGCCCTGTTCCAACCCGAGCCGGACAAGACAAGACCAGAACATGGAATCTCCGACCCACGACACCGTTGCGGACCGGGTCGTTCGGCCCGGCCATTCGAGCCGATTGGACCACTCTTTCAGGAGAGCCTCGTCATGACGACCACCGTCGCGTCGCCCCCGCGAATCACGTTTTCGTTCGGGCAGAATTGGAAGTCGTTTCTCAAGGAAGCCTCGCAGGAGGCGTTCCGCCTGGCCGACCAGGACATCCGCGACTGGCTCGGCGCCGACTTCACCGCGGGGAAGCGGGTGCTCGACATCGGCTGCGGCTCGGGCATCCATTCGCTGTGCTTCTTCTCCCAAGGCGCGGCGGAACTCGTCTCGTTCGACGTCGACCGCCATAGCGTCGAGGCCACCCAAAGCCTCTGGGAAAAAGCCGGGCGCCCGGCCCACTGGAAGGTGCTGCATGGGTCGGTACTCGACCGCGGTTTCCTCAAGAGCCTCAGCCCGGGCGCGTTCGATCTGGTCTACGCCTGGGGAGTGCTTCATCATACCGGCGCAATGTGGGACGCGGTGGCCAACGCCTGCGATCTCGTGGCGCCCGGCGGACTCCTCTGGCTGGCCCTTTACGTGAAGACCCCGGCGTACCCCGACGAGCTGGCGCTGAAACAGAAGTACAACCGCGCCTCGTTTCTCGGGAAGAAATGGATGGTGTGGAAATGGATCTTCCGCATCATGCGCCAGCGGTACCGGAACGGGCAGAACCCGTTCACCTGGAACGAGCGTCGCGGCCGGGGCATGGACGTCTACCACGACATCGTCGACTGGCTTGGCGGACTGCCCTACGAGGTCGCCAGCGAGGAGGAGGTGGTCGACTTCTGCTCCCAGCGAGGGTTTGCGCCGCTACGCGTCAAGACCGGCGAGGCGAACAACATCTATCTCCTCCGGCGGCAAGCATGAACCGCGAACGAGGACCTGAACGATGTGCGGCATAGTCGGGCTGCTCAACACCGACGGCGAGCCGGCCTCGCCGGCCGTCCTCGAGCGGATGACTGGCGCCCTGGCCCATCGCGGGCCCGACGGCGAAGGGCTCGAAATCGGCGGCCCGGCCGGTCTCGGCCACCGGCGCCTGGCCATCATCGACCTCGAAGGAGGCAAGCAGCCCCTGGCCAACGAGGACGGCCGGGTGTGGATCACCTACAACGGCGAGCTGTACAACTACCGCGAGTTGCGTCCGATCCTCGAAGCCCGCGGCCATCGCTTCCGCACGAACTCCGACACCGAGGTGATCCTCCACGCCTACGAAGAGTGGGGCGACGCGTGCGTCGAGCGGTTCCGCGGGATGTTCGCCTTCGCCATCCACGACGGGCGCAAGCGGCGGCTCTTTCTCGCCCGCGACCACCTCGGCATCAAGCCCCTGTACTGGATGCACGCCGACGGTCGCTTCGCCTTCGCCTCGGAACTTCAGGCCCTGCGGTGCGTGCCCGGCGTGCACTTCGAAATCGACCTGCCGGCCGTGGCGCAGTACCTGCGGCTCCAGTACATCGCGGCCCCGCGCACGATCTTCCGCAATGTGTGGAAGCTGCCGCCGGCGTGCCGGATGAGCGTCACGTTCGACGGCCGGATCACCGGGCCCGAGGAGTACTGGCGACTGGAGTTTCGCCCCAACCGCCGGCGTTCGAAAGCCGAATGGCTCGAAGCCCTCGACGAGGTGCTGCGCGACTCGGTGCGGGCGCACCTGGTGGCCGACGTGCCGTTCGGGGCGTTTCTCTCGGGCGGCGTCGATTCGAGCGCGGTCGTGGCCTACATGGCCGAGATCCTCGACCGGCCCGTGCGAACCTTCACGATCGGTTTCGAGGAGGAGGACTACAGCGAATTGCCGTACGCCGAAGAGGCGGCGCGGCGGTGCGGCACCGAACACCACGTCGAGATCGTGCGGCCCGATGCTCTGGCGATTCTCCCCGACCTGGTCCGCTGCTACGGCGAACCCTTTGGCGACAGCTCGGCGGTGCCGACGTACTACGTCTCGAAAATGGCCCGGGCGTCGGTGCCGATGATTCTCTCGGGCGACGGCGGCGACGAGACGTTCGCGGGCTACGGCACGCACCGCGAATGGATGAACCAGATCGCCGGGCGGGCGCCGCGCCCCTTGTGGAAGCGACTGGCCCGGCCCGTGGCCGAACGGCTCTTGCCGAGGCGCTATCCGCCGGTGCGCCCCTCGCTCGATTACTGGTTGCCGCTGATCACGTACCTTCCTCCGGCGGAGCAAGCCGACTTGTGGCGGCCCGAGTACCGCAACGATTGGGCCCTGCGCGCCGAGGCGTTTGACGAGGCGTTCGCTCGGGCGCGCCGCTTCGCCCCGTGCAGCATCGTCCAGTACCTCGACATCAAGACGTACCTGCCCTTCGACATTCTCACGAAGGTCGACGTGGCGAGCATGATGCACGGGCTTGAGGTCCGTACGCCGCTGGTCGACGTGCGCGTGATGGAGTTCGCCGCCACGATCCCCTCGGAGCTGTGCATGGCGCGCGGCGAGGATGGCCAGTGGCGCGGCAAACAGCTGTTGCGCGATCTCTTGCGGCGGCGGTTTCCCGACGAGTTCCTCGACCGACCCAAGATGGGGTTCGGCGTGCCGATTGCGCGGTGGTTCCGGTCGGGCGGTGCGTATTATTCGGCGCTGGAGGAGCGACTCCTGGGCCCGACGTCGACGCTGGGCGAGTGGTTCGAGCCGGCCGCCATCCGCCGCCTGATCGACGAGAACCGGGCCGGACCCTTGTGGCTATTGTTGTTCCTCGAAGAATGGCTGCGGCAGAACGCCGGCTGCCCGGTGGTTCGTCCCGAGACGGTCGCCGCGGCGTGATGCCCATCCCAAATCGGCCGTTGTCCATGACGCTGGCCGGCAAGCGAATCCTGATCCTATTGGAGAGCCTCGAGTTGGGCGGTGCCGAGCGACAGGCGATCCATTTGGCGCGATATCTCTCGGAGCGTGAAGGGACCACGGTCGAGGTACGCGGGCTGGGCGCCCCCGGCGCCGCGTCGGACCTTTGCGATGCCTGGGGGATTCCCTGGCGTTCGGTTCGCCTCGACTGGTACGGCACGCGGTTTCGCCGGCTGGCGGGGATTGCCGCGATGGCCCGGCAACTGGCGTGCCAGCATCCCGACGCCATCGTGCCGTACTGCCGCGTTCCCAACATCGTGGCTGGCCTGATCTGGCGATGGACCGGCGCCCGGGCGTGCCTTTGGAACCAACGTGACGCGGGGCTCGACCTGGGCCGCTCGCGGCTAGAGCGTTGGGCGGTGCGCCACGCGCCGGCCGTGGTGGCCAACGCACCGTACGCCGCGGAACGACTTGGCCGGCTGTTCGACTTGCGCCAGCCGATCCACGTGGTGCCCAACGGCGTGCGGCTCGATCCGCCCGCGGCCGACCGCGCGGCGTGGCGCGCGCGCCTGGGCATCGATCCCCATGCGTTCGTAGCGTGCATGGTGGCCAACATCCACCGGTCGAAGGACCATGCCACGCTGCTGCGGGCCTGGCGCCGGGTCGTCGATCGATTGGCCGCCCGCCGCCAGAACCCATTGCTCGTCCTGGCAGGCCGCCTCGACGAGCCATTACCGGTTAAGGCCCTGGCGTTCGACCTCGACCTCGGTCGCTACGTGCGCTTCTTGGGGCCCGTTGAGGACATCAGCGGGCTGTTGGGCGCGGCGGACCTGGGTGTTTTCTCGTCGCCGCGCGAGGGGTGCCCCAACGGCGTTCTGGAGTGCATGGCGGCCGGGCTGGCTGTCGTGGCCACCGACGCGCCGGGAGTCCGCGACGTGCTGGGCCCCGCGGCGGCACCGTGCCTCGCGGCGCCGCACGACGACACCGATCTTGCCGAGCGGATCCTGGACCTGTTGCTGGACCGCGCCCGACGGGCCGAGTTGGGAGCCGCCAATCGTCGGCGTGTCGAAAGCCAATACACCTGGGAGGCGATGGGCCGCCGGATGACGGAAATCCTGGCCGACCAGTTCAGCCCGCGCAAACCATCCGCGCCGCCCCCCCATGTCGCGCTCCCCCACCGTCCGGATTCATGCCGCGAGCCAGCATCGTCATCGCCTGCTACAACCAGGGCCGCTACCTAGACGAGGCGGTCGACTCGGCCCTCGCGCAGACGTACGAGGACCTGGAGATCGTGATCGTCGACGACGGTTCCACCGATCCGGCGACACAGGAGAAAACCCGATCGTTGCAACGGCCCAAGACGCGGGTGATCCGCACCGAGAACCAGGGGTTGCCCTCGGCGCGGAATACCGGCATCGGCGCGGCCCGGGGCGAGTATATTCTGCCGCTGGACGCCGACGACCGCCTTGCGCCGGCCTATCTCGAGAAGGCGGTCGCCGTGCTCGACGCTCGGCCCGAGATCGGCATCGTCTACGGCCAGGCCGAGTATTTCGACGGCCAGTCGGGCACGTGGGAATCGCCGCCGTACTCGCTGTCGGAAATGCTCCTCCACAACCTGATCTATTGCTCGGCCGTGTTCCGCAAGGCCGATTGGGAACGGGTCGGCGGATACAAGCCGGTCATGAAGTACGGCTGGGAGGACTGGGAGTTCTGGCTTTCGCTCTTGGAACTGGGCCGCCAGGTCTACCGGATCCCCCAGACCGTGTTTTTCTACCGCCGGAAGCCCGGCTCGATGATCGCCGAGATGGCGCGGTCGCCGGAGCGCGTGGAATACTCGTTCGAGCAGGTGTTCTTGCATCATGTGCGTTTGTACGCCGAGAACGCGCCGGCCTTGTTCCGCGACCGCTGGGTGTTCGAGGGGCGCGAGCGGCTGGTCGTCCGCCTGCTCCCCGGACTCGTCGAGCGGCATCAGGACCTCCGCACCCTGCCGGCCCGTGCCGCCGCGACGCTCGGACTGGTGGCCTGGGCCGCCCAGCGCCGGCTGCGCACGTCGGTTGGTCGCTTGGTCCGGTCCTTGGGATTAGGCTGAAAGAGCGCTGAGACAACGTACGCGCCGGTTCGTCAGTCGCGCGGCCGGGCCGAAAATCAAACGAATCATGGCGAAGCGCAAGTCACGGCAGACGCCTGAGCAGGACAGCGATTACGACGGCGCGTGGAAAGAGGCCCTGCGGCAGCACTTCCACCCGATCCTGGGGAAGTACTTCCCAGCGATGGCCGCGGCGATCGACTGGAACCACCAACCAGAATGGGCCGATAAGGAACTCGGCCGGGTGTTGGGTCGGTCCCGGCAACGCCCACGCAGCGTGGACGTGCTGGCCAAAGTCCGGCTGCGCGACGGAGGCGAACAATGGATCCTCCTGCACCTGGAAATCCAATCGGGGCGCGAGACCGGCTTTGAGCCCCGCATCGCCCGCTACAACGGCGGCCTGTTCTTCATCTTCGAGCAACGCGTGGCGACCCTCGTGGTGCTGGCCGACCTCGACGAGGACTGGCGGCCCAGCGAGGATGTGTTCCGCGTGGCCGACTTCGAGAGCCGGCTGCGGTTCCCCGTTTGCAAGCTGATCGACAAGCTCGACGGCCCATGGCGCGACGACCACTCGCTTCCGGTCCAGATCGCCCGGGCGCAGATCGAAGCCCTCCGCACCGCCACCGATCCGGAGGGTCGGTATCGGGCCAAGTGGCAGCTCGTGCGGAACTTGTACGGTCTGGGGTATAATGCTGATGAGGTACGGGAACTGTTCCGGCTGATCGACTGGATGATGCACCTGCGCGAGGACTTATCACAACGGTTCGAACAAGAGTTGACCGCCTTCGAGGAGAGTCTGAACATGCCTTACATCACCTCGGTGGAACGCATTGCCGAAGCGCGGGGGGAGGCTCGGGGGGAGGCTCAGGGGCGCGTGGAAGGCGGCGCGACCATTCTCCTGCGGCAGCTCGTCAAGCTGTGCGGTCCGCTTCCCCAAGCGATTGAGGATCGTGTGCGCCGACTGTCTCTCGAACGCCTCGCGGCATTGGGAGAAGCGGTGTTCGATTTCCGTTCGCTCCAGGACTTGCAATCCTGGCTGGATGCCCACGAACCCACGACCTAACCGCTGCCTCAGACCCGTGGTACCCGACTGCCCATGAAAATCCTCGACGTCAGGCCGCTGGCCATTGCCGACGTGAAGGTGGTGCGCTTCGGGCGATTTCCCGACGCGCGGGGTTACTTCACCGAGCCGTTCCGCAAGAGCGATTTCTTCGGTTTTCCGGGGCTGGAGCCGTTGCGCGGCCTCGAGTTCGTTCAGGTCAACGAAAGCTACTCCCACGCGAACGTGCTCCGGGGGCTGCATTTCCAATGGAACCCGTTCATGGGGAAGCTCGTGCGGGCGATTGCGGGGCGACTGGTGGATTTCGCGCTGGACATCCGGCAGGGGTCGCCCACGGCGGGGAAGATCATCGCCCACGACATGCCCTCGCGCCCCGGCGACGCCTGCGGCGAGTGGATCTGGGTGCCGCCGGGGTTCGCCCACGGCACGCTGCTGTTGGAACCCACCTACCTCGAATACTTCTGCACGGGCGAGTACAGCCCGGGCTGCGAAGCCGCCATTTCGCCCTTGGCCGACGATCTCGACTGGTCGCTGTGCGATCCTCGACTGAAGGCGGAGTTCGACCGGGTAGTGTCCGCCGGCCCGATCCTGTCGGAGAAGGACCGCCACGGGATGACGCTGTCCCAATGGAACGCGGATCCGCGAGCGGCGGAGTTCGTGTACGGACGCTGTTGAGGGCTTGATGGAACCATCGCGACTGTTGTTTACCGGCGGCAGCGGGCTGTTGGGCAGCGAGGTGCGCAATCTCCTGCCCGAGGCATGCTTTCCCGCATCGGCGGACTTCAACGTAACCGACTACGCCCGGATGGACGCCTTCGTGCGCGGGCGGGCATTCGAAGTGCTGGTCCATGCGGCGGCCTTCACGTCGCCGCCGAAGGTCGACAAGGACCCGGCGCGGGCCATCGAGGTGAACATCGCCGGCACGGCCAACGTCGCCCGGCTCTGCCTCGCCCACGGCCTGAAGCTCGTCTACATTTCGACCGACTATGTGTTCCGAGGCGACAGGGGCCACTATCAAGAGGACGACGCCCTGCACCCGGTCAACGCCTACGCCTGGTCGAAGCTCGGCGGGGAATGCGCGGCCCGGTTGGTGCCGGGGTCGCTCATCGTGCGCACCTCGTTCGGGCCGAACGTGTTTCCTTACGAAAAGGCGTTCGTCGATCAATGGACCAGCCGCGAGCCGGTGCGCGTGATCGCCCGCAAACTCGTCGACGTGCTCCGGCGCGGCATCTCGGGGGTGATCCACCTCGGCGGGCCACGGCGCACCGTGTACGAGTACGCGCGGAGCCTCGACCCGAGCCGGCCGATCCAAGAGCTGTCGATCCGCGACGTGAGCTTCGCCGTGCCGGTCGACACCTCGCTCGATACCCAGCGGTACGAACGGATGATGGCGCAAAGCCGCGGCACGTAGGGCGGCCTTTCCAGGCCGTTTCCCGAG
>JANLFZ010000049.1:17823-20193 GCA_024653385.1 Thermoguttaceae bacterium
CCAAGCCGACAGGCGACGGGTCGGTGCACCCGTCCGCACGAAGTTGCAAGGAGGTAACCATGCGAATTCTCGTTGCCGGCGGAGCGGGATACGTGGGATCGGTGCTGGTGCCGGTGCTCTTGGACCACGGCTACCAGGTCGACGTGATCGACCTCTTGTGGTTCGGCAACCGCCTGCCGCCGGAGGTCCGCGTGGTCCGGCAGAACCTTTTCGACTGCGAGGTTGACGACTTCCGCGGGTACGACCAGGTGGTGTTCCTGGCGGGGTTGTCGAACGACCCGATGGCCGAGTTCAGCCCCTCGATGAACTTCATCCACAACGCCGCGCTGCCGTCGTACCTGGCCTACACGGCGAAGAAGGCCGGCGTGCGGCGGTTCATTTACGCCTCGTCGTGCTCGGTGTACGGGTACACGGTCAACGAGCTGTACGACGAAGACTCGCCGGTCACGTGCGGATACCCCTATGGAATCTCAAAGCTCCAGGGCGAGCGCGGCGTGATGCAACTCGGCGACGACCGCTTCTCGACGATCGCCCTGCGCCAGGGCACGGTCTGCGGCTACAGCCCGCGCATGCGATTCGACCTGATCGTCAACACGATGTTCAAGTCGGCGATGACCGAAGGGACCATCACGATCAACAATCCCTCGATCTGGCGGCCGATCATCGACGTGCGCGACACGAGCCGGGCGTTCTTGCGGGCGGTGCAGGCCGACCAGTCCATCCGCGGGGTCTTCAACGTAGCCTGCGGCAACTTCACCGTGGGCCAGATCGGCGACATGGTCAAGGACCAGGTCGAGGCCCTCACCGGCCGAAAAATCCGCATCGCCATGAAGAACGTCCAGGATTTCCGCAACTACAAGGTGACCTGCCAGCGGGCCCAAAACGTCCTGGGGTTCTTGCCGCGGCACTCGATCAGCGACATCATCGACAGCCTCTACGCCCACCGCGACGAGTTCGGCGACTATAGCGCCGCCGAGTTCTACAACATCGTGGTCTTCCGGAGCCGGTTCGCCGAAGAGCAAGCTCTGCCGGCGCTTCGCAAGGCAGCGTGATCGCCCATGACCGTTGCGTGCCCCCATGCCGAGACGGCCGAGGCCGACGCCGAACTGCGCCGGCTCCGCGCTGAAGTGGCCGAGGCCCAAATCCACATCCTCGCGCTAAAAGAACGCCTCCGAATCCGCGACGAACAGTACGAACGGACCATCCGGAGCTGGTCTTGGCGTCTGACCGCCCCGGCGAGGACTTGCGCGGCGCTGCTCGGTCTGATCCGTCGGAGCCTCGGGCGTTGGCGCCGGGCCTGGGCGGTGCTGAAGGCCGAGGGGCCCCGGGTCATGGCGATCAAGGCCGGCGTCGAACTGGTGACCGGCGCGTGCCAGGTTCTCGGCCGGCCCACGCCGTTCTGCACACGGTACTTGCCCAAGCCCGGCGCCAACGGCCAGGCCGATCCGTTCGTTTTCGTTCTGGCCGGTCCGCGCCCCGACATCACTCCGCTGGTGCGCGGCGAGCAGATCGTTTACGGATGTGCCGCGGCGCCGGCGGGCATCGAGCAGATCGAGGTCGAAGTCGACGGGGTTCGCCTGGGAGCGGCGGAGTACGGGTTGTCGTGCGACGGGCTTGACCTGGCCATCGACCTGCCCGCCGCGGCCGACCTGCACCAGGCCGGCTTTCGGTTCGTCTGGAACACACGCGCGCTGCGCAAGGGGCGTCACCGGCTGGCCGTGCGCGCCAGGTCCCGCGACGGTCGCGAGAAGACCGCGCTTTGCGCGCTTTACGTGGTGGGGGCCGACGACCAGCGGACCGACTATCGCCAGTGGATCGAGCGGGTCGAATCGCCCGACATCGACCAGGCGCGTCGCGACGCGCCCGCCTTGAAGTTCCGCCCGCTGCTGAGCGTCGTGATGCCGACGTTCAACACCCGGCCGGCGCTTTTACGCGCGGCCATCGAGTCGGTTCGCTCGCAGGTGTACGATCGCTGGGAACTGTGCATCGGGGACGACGGCTCGACCGATCCCGCGACCCGCGAGGCTCTCGACGCCGTGGCGGCCGATCCGCGGATCAAGGTCCGCCGCCTGCCCGAGAACCGCGGCATCGCGGCGGCGAGCAATCTGGCACTGGCCGAGGCCTCCGGCGAGTTCGTGGTGCTGTTGGACCACGACGACCTGTTGGCCCCGCACGCGCTGTACGAAATCGCCCGGGCCGCCGCCGATGCCCAGGTGACGATGATCTACAGCGACGAGGACAAGATCGACGCGGCGGGAGTCCGCTACGACCCGTTCTTCAAGCCCGATTGGTCGCCCGATCTGCTCTTGTCGTGCAATTACCTGAATCACCTGACGGCGATCCGCACGGGAGTCTTGCGGTCGCTGGGCG
>JANLFZ010000509.1 GCA_024653385.1 Thermoguttaceae bacterium
CGCCTGAGCCACGACGCGGTCGGTTCCGAAGCCCCAAAGCGTCGATTACTTCGCCGCGACGTCGGCGTAGGCCGACAGCGAGGGGGCCTTGTGCCCCAGGTCGGTTTCGATCTTGATGGTCTTGGTCACGCGCCCGGGCTCGCGGCCGGCGACGAACGTCACGGGAATCACATGGAGGGTCTTGGGCACGTCGGCGCCTCGGGTGTCGAACTCCAGGCCGTCGCCCTCGGCGCCGATCGAGAGGATTCGGAACGGCTTGTTCCCGCGCACCACGAGCGACTTGGTCACCTTCTGGCCCGGCTGCAATACGCCCATGAAGATCGACGAGGGCACGCTGATGCCCGATTGAACCACGCCGCGCACCGCGACGGGCACCTGGGCGGTGGCCTGGTCGTTGGTCACCAGCAGGAGGTGGTCGTTGAGCGGCCCGGCCGGCGCGTCTTCGGCCAACCGTACGAAGAGGTGATAGACCACCTGACCGGGGCTCCGCTGATGTTCGACGAGCCGGGTCTTCAGGTGGGGGTTGGAAGTCTTCACATCGGTGATTTTCCAGTCGTTCCGGCCTGCGTAGCCGATGGCCACGCCCACTTCCGCCCCGGTGCCCTGATCGACCGAGCCGAACTCCACCGCGCCCGGGTTGAGCACCACGTCGCGGCGGATGAAACCGCTTACCTGGAGCTGAACCTGGGCGAAGTACGGTTTGTCGAAGGTCACCGTCAGCGTGGCCCCTTTAGCCCCTTCAAACAGGTGGGTATTGTAGACCGCCAGGATCGAGCCCTTTTCGTAGGTCTTCAGCGTGGGCTTGGTGATCGAGGGCGTGGTGCAGCCACAACTCGCGGTGACGCTGGCGATGTGGACATCCTCGACGTAGATGTTCTTCAACACGAACTCGAACTGGGTCTTGGCTCCCTTGGCAACCGTGCCGAAGTCGTGCCGGGTCACCTCGAACATTTTCTCGGCCCAATTCTGCGACCTTGCTGGCGAGGCCGCCACCAGTGCCAAGACACAAGACATCAACGCGATTCGAACCATGTCTGTTGTCTCCTCACAGCGTGCGCAACCCCGTGGAGCCTTCAGAACCTATTGTCGAAACGGGGCGCGACGGAGTTGCGATCCTTGTCCTTCTCGTTGGTGGAGTGAGCCATCAACACCACCGGACGGTCAACTCTAGGTCCCCGAACCGGGGGCGTCAAAGGACAGAACGCGACGCCGTACGAGAACCCCTCTTTCTGGCATGTCGTTCGCCCGTGCGACGACCACGCGCACCAGGCTCTGGCAAGTGCATTCTAGACACACCCCTCTGCCGCGTCCATGTTAACGTAGGTTGGAGGGGATGGCGGCGAAGGTGGTTGGCAACGCTCGTCAATTATGACACACCTTTTGGCGCGTGCGACGAATCGCCCGATCTCGAGCATTGTCAACATGCCCCGTAATCCGCTACCATAGGGGATTAACTGCGGGATTCCCAGCCCAAGTGGGGTTTCGGGAAACTTGGCCATCCGAGCCTAGGATCGGCAAGAGAATCGTTCGACTGCACGCGCCGAAGGGATTCTCCGACGGCACGTTACGGAGTGGAGCTGGGATTCCCCTCCTTTTGGTTGGGATGGAGGGTGTGTCCTCTGCTCACCTCCGTGACGAATCGGTATACTCCGGGGATGCGTACCCCAGCCTTTGCCAGGTGAAGCCGGAACCATGTTCGAATCGCTGCACGAAGGTCTGATGTCGGCGATCCGCACCCTGCGGGGGCGCGGAAAGTTGACCGAAGCGAACATGCGCGACGGCCTTCGTCTGGTGCAGCAGGCCCTGCTGGAGGCCGACGTCAGCCTGCCCGTCGTCAAGGACTTCATGGCGCGCGTCACCGAGCAGGCCCTCGGCGAGCGGGTCCTCAAGACCTTGGATCCGACGCAGCAATTGGTGGGCATCGTCCATCGCGAGCTGATCAACCTGATGGGCCCGGTCGACACGTCGCTCCACCTCCACCCGGGCGTCACGGTGTTGATGATGTGCGGGCTGCAAGGGTCGGGCAAGACGACCACGTGCGGCAAACTGGGCCGGTTGATCGCCAAGCGGGGGCGCAAGCCGATGCTGGTGGCTGCCGACCTCCAGCGCCCGGCCGCCGTCGAGCAGTTGCAGACGCTCGGTCAGCAACTGGATATCCCCGTGTACGCCGAGCCGGGGGCCCAGGATCCCGTAGCCGTCTGCCAGAACGCGGTCAAGCACGCCCGGGACAACCAGCTCGACGTGGTCGTGCTGGACACGGCGGGCCGGTTGCACATCGACCGGGAGTTGATGGACCAACTCGCGCGGATCGATCGCCGCGTGCAGCCCCACCAGGTCTACCTGGTCGTCGATGCGATGACCGGGCAGGACGCGGTCCACAGCGCCAAGGCGTTCAACGAGGCCCTCGAACTCGATGGCGTGATCATGACGAAGCTCGACGGCGACGCCCGGGGCGGCGCCGCGCTGTCGGTCAAGCACGTCACCGGCGTGCCCATCAAGTTCGTGGGTACCGGCGAGCACCTCGACGAACTCGACGAGTTCAATCCGGAACGCATGGCGGGCCGGATCCTGGGCATGGGCGATATCGTCAGCTTGGTCCGCACCGCCCAGGAAAAATTCGATCAAGAGGAGATGCAGCGCCAGCAGGAACGCCTCATGAAGGGGCAGTTCACGCTGGAGGATTTCCGCAAGATGCTCGGCCAGGTGGGCAAGCTCGGGCCGTTGAACAAGGTCCTGGGGCTCATTCCCGGACTGGGCGGCATGACCGACATGCTCCAGAACGCCGACGCCGAGGGCGAAATGGTCCGCCTGGGCGGCATCATCGACTCGATGACCCCCGAGGAACGCCGCAATCCCAAGATCATCGACCAGAGCCGGCGCCGGCGGATTTCCGCGGGGGCCGGCGTCGAACCCCACGAGGTCAACAAACTCGTCAAGGAGTTCGACACGATGGCCGGCCTGATGAAGCAGATGTCGGGCATGAACTTCCTCGGCCGCATCAAGGCCGCCCAGCAACTCGGGCACACCTTGATGAAGAACCCCAACGCGACGTTGGCCAAGCCCAAGATCGGCACGGGCAAGCGGCTGACCTCGGCGGAAAAGGCCAGGCTCAAGAAAGAACGCGAGCGGGAATTGCGGAGGAAGAAACGCGAGGAACGCGAGAAGAAGCGGAACGAGAAGAACTGACTCACCGGCGCAGCCAATCACCGTTATCCGTTGCGGCATTTCACTGTTTGAGCAGGAGTATTGCGTGGCAGTTCGCATTCGCATGAAGAAGCTGGGCCGGAAACATCGGCCCTTCTACCGGATTTGCGCTATGGATGCCCGGACCCCGCGCGACGGCCGGGTCCTGGAAGAGTTGGGCACGTACGATCCCATGGTGCCGTACGAGGACGCCCGCGCCGTGATCAACGCGGAGCGGGTCAAGTACTGGCTCAGCGTCGGCGCCCAGCCCACCGAGAAAGTGCGGATTTTGATCAAGAAGTACGGCCCGGAGGGGTCGCACATCGAGAAGCAGAAGGCGGCGCTGGACCGGCTCGCGCAAGAACGCCGCCGCGCGGCGCCGGTGTTTGTGCAGCCCGAGCCCTCTCCCGAGCCGGCCGAGAATGCCCCGGCCGAACCGGCCCAGTCGTAAGGAGGCGCTGCGGATCAGGCCATGCGGTTCGACGTTCTGACCCTGTTTCCCGGCATGTTCTCGGGTTACTTGGGGCAGAGCCTGCTGGCCAAGGCGATCGCCCGCGGATTGATCGAGGTGCATCTCCACGATATCCGCCAGTGGTCGCCCGACAAACACCGGAAGGTCGACGACCGGCCTTTCGGCGGCGGGCCCGGCATGGTGCTGAAGGTCGATTGCGTGGTTCCCGCGGTCGAGGCGGTCCAGGCGATGGAGACCGACCCGGGCCGACTGGTCATGCTCACCCCCCAGGGGAAACGCCTCGACCAGGCAGCGGTCGAACGGCTGGCCGGATATGGGCGGTTGGTGTTATTGTGCGGGCGGTACGAGGGATTTGACGAACGGATCCGGTTACTGTTGGAACCCGAGGAAATCTCGCTTGGCGACTTCGTCCTCAACGGGGGTGAGGTGGCGGCCATGGCGATCATCGACGCGGTGATCCGGCTAGTGCCGGGGGTATTGGGAGACGAAGAGTCCAGCGGCAGCGACACGTTTTCCGGCGAGACGCGTTGGCTGGAGTTTGCCCAGTACACGCGCCCCCGGGTGTACCGCGGCCTGGCGGTGCCGGAAGTCCTCCTGAGTGGAGATCACGAGGAAATCGCCCGCTGGCGACGACAGAACAGCCGAGAGCGGACGCGCCGGTGCCGGCCCGACCTGCTCGAGGAACCGCCGGCGGCCGGCGAGCCGTGAGGCGGACTTTAGGGCCTGTAAAACAATAAGTTGGGCAAACATGAAAGAGCAAGGAAGCGCAAGCGCCC
>JANLFZ010000510.1 GCA_024653385.1 Thermoguttaceae bacterium
ACCCAAGGGCGCTTCGCTTCCTTGGGTTCCATAAGATTGCCCAACTTCTAGTTTTACAGGCCCTTAGCGGCCCAAGGTGGCCTGGAACGAGGCGTTCTTGGCCGCGACCTTCTCGGCGAGTTGTCTCTTGAACTCCACGAGCCTGGCTGCCAAGGCCGGATCCGACAGGGCGAGGATCTGGACGGCCAGGAGGCCCGCGTTGCGCGGCCCACCGGCTCCGGCGGCCACCGCCGCCACCGGGACATCGCCGGGCATTTGAACGGTCGACAACAACGAATCGAGCCCGCCCATGAACTCCGTCACCACGGGAATACCGATCACCGGCAAGGTGGTATGGGCCGCGATCACGCCGGCAAGATGGGCAGCCCCACCGGCGGCGGCAACAATCACCTGGAGTCCGCGTTCGACGGCACCGGAGGCGTATTCGCGCACGGCATCGGGCGTGCGATGGGCGCTCATCACCCGGGCCTCGTACTCCACACCGAACTCATCCAACGCGGCAGCAACGCCTTGAATCTTCGGCCAGTCGCTGTCGCTACCCATCACGATGCCCACGCGCGCCGCCATTTGGTCAACCTCTCTCGAACGCACCATAGCGAGGGAATACGGAATGTCGAATGTCGAATGACAAAAGAATGACGAAGGACGAATGTCGAAACAATGACGAAGGCGAAGCGGCGAAGGCCAAGCGCCGGTGCCGACCCGAGCCGCCCTTGGTCGTTCGGACTTCGGGCTTTGACATTCCTTCGTCATTTGACTTTCGACATTCGTGCTTCCTTTGTCATTCGTCCTTTGTCACTGGACCCTCCTCCGGCGTCTCTCGACCGTCGCGTCAAAGCTCCTTGTCCTCGTCGTCGGTCACGGTCACGCTCCGCATCACGTCGCCCTGCCTGATCGCGTTGACGACCTCCTGGCCTTCGAGCACCCGGCCGAAGACCGAGTGGACATCGTCGAGATGGGGTGTGGCGACATGGGTGATGAAGAACTGCGACCCGTTCGTGTTGGGCCCGGCGTTGGCCATCGAGACCACGCCCGGCCCGTCGTGGCGCAAGTCCGGGTGGAACTCGTCGTCGAACTGGTAGCCTGGCCCACCCCGGCCGTCGCCCCGAGGACATCCGGTCTGGATCATGAAGTTCTTGATCACGCGGTGGAACTTCAGCCCGTTATAGAAGCCCTGCTTGGCCAGTTTTTCGAAGTTGGCGACCGTACGGGGCGCCTTGTCGGCGTGGAGCTGGATGCGGATCGTGCCGCGGTTGGTCACGATGGTGGCGGTTTTCATGGGAGAGTCCTTGCCTGGGGAATGTCGAATGGCGAATGTTGAATGACGAAAGAATGACGAAGGACGAAAATCAAATGACGAAGGACGAGGTCGCACCGATCGCAATGCGTGTTGCGGCGTTCGATATTCGTCACTTGACTTTCGTCATTCGACATTCGTCATTCCGCCTTCTTCTGCCGTGCGGCTTGCCAACTTCGGAACCGGGCGCCGGTGCCGCGTTCCTGGCGCACCAGATCGGTGATCTGTTCACAAGCGCCGTCGAGGTCGGTCATCGCGGCCTTGTCTTCCCACCGCCACTTGATTTCGATCTTGCCCTGCTTCAGTCCGCGCTCGCCGATGACCACGCGCAACGGGAAGCCGATCAAGTCGGCGTCCTTGAACTTCACCCCGGCCCGCTGGTCGCGGTCGTCCAAGAGCACGTCGATGCCCAAGGCGGTCAGGTCGTCGTGCAACTGGGAGGCCACGCGGCTGGTCTCCGGATCGGCCGCATTGACGGGGACGAGGAAGACCTCGTAGGGGGCCAATGCCACGGGCCAGACGATCCCGTTGGCATCGTGGCTCGTTTCGATCAGCGCGGCAAGGATCCGGTTCACGCCGATCCCGTAGCAGCCCATGATGATCGGCCGCAACTGCTCCTGGCCATCGAGGAACCGGGCCGAAAGGGCCTCGGAGTACTTCGTGCCGAGTTTGAAGACGTGCCCTATCTCGATCGCGTGGCGCAACGTGAGTCTGGCGCTGCACCGGGGGCAGGGATCTCCGTGCTGGGCATTGCGGAGGTCGGCGAAGCCGACCGGCTGGAAGTCGCGCTCGAGATTCACGCCGGTCAGGTGAGCGTCGGCCTGGTTGGCTCCGGTCACCGCGTTGCGCAGAGCACCGATGGCGCGGTCTGCCCAGACCGGTATCTTCTCCCTCAACCCCACCGGTCCGGCGAAGCCCACCGGGGCGCCGGTCACCCGCTCGATGACGGCGGGATCGGCCAGGGCGAGTTTCTGGGCTCCCACCGCGCGGCGGATTTTCGCCTCGTTGGCCTCGTGGTCGCCGCGCACCAGCACGGCAAGCGGGTCGCCGTCGGCCACGTAGATCAGCGTCTTGACCATCTTCTCCGGCGCGCAGCCAAGGAACTTGCTGACCTGCTCGATCGTGGTGGCGCCGGGCGTATCGACCTTGCGCAGCTCGGCCAAGGGCTCTGCCGGCGCGGCGCAGTCGAGCGGCCCAATCTCGGCCTTCTCGACGTTGGCGGCATAGCCGCAGCCAAGGCAATGCAACACCGTGTCCTCGCCGTTGGCGGCGGGCACCATGAACTCGTGGCTTGCGTCGCCGCCGATCGGTCCGCTCTCGGCCTCGACCGCCAGATAGTTCAAGCCACAGCGATCGAAAATCCGGCAATAGGCCGAGTACATCTTCTGGTAGCTTCGGCCCAGGTCCTCGACCGAGGCATCGAAGCTGTAGGCGTCCTTCATGAGGAATTCGCTGGTGCGCAGGACGCCGAAGCGAGGCCGCTCCTCGTTGCGGAACTTGGTCTGAATCTGGTAAAGCGTGATCGGCATCTGGCGGTAGCTCGAGATGTATCGGGCCGCCAGGTCGGTGACGACTTCTTCGTGCGTGGGGCCCAAGGCCATCTGCACCTTGCGGTTCTGCCGGCGCACGCTGAACTGGATGAGCACGTCGCCGAACGCCTCGACACGCCCGGTCTGCTCCCAGAGCGAGATCGGCGTGATCGCCGGCATGAGCAACTCGACCGCGCCGGCGGCGTCCATTTCCTCGCGCACGATTTGGGCTGCCTTGCGCAACGACCGCCAACCCAAGGGCAGGTAGGTATATGCCCCCGCCATCACTTGGCTCACCAGGCCCGCCCGAAGCATGAGCACGTGACTGGGGATTTCCGCCCCGTCGGGCGTCTCTTTCATCGTGGGAATGAGCGATTGGGTCCAGCGCATGGTGGTCCGTGGTCGGTTCGCCGTGGTGCGTCGTCCGTTGTCCGCGGCACGAGTCTCGATCTCGTTGACCGCATAAGAACCGGAATTGTAGGCCACGCGGCGGGACCCACGCAAGGGGAATGCCGAAGCGGAGGAACGGCGGAGAACGGCGGGTTGCCGACCCGGGCCGCGACAAACCGACGCGCTCAAGTGCCGTCGCTCAACCCGCATGGCTATTCCGTCCTCGGGGATCTCTAGTGCTCACGGGTCCCCGGCTCGCGCCTGGCTGCGTCTTCCCCTCCCCCTTGTGGAGTGAGCGGTGCCGCGGTAGAATGATATGTTTCGACCGTGGGGCCTTAGATCGGGGAAAGGAGCCGTATGCGACGGCGTTTCGTCAACGAACTCGGGGAGCAAGAATCCGTAGCCCAGGTGTTCCGGATTGGCGAGAAGCAGCTTCGGCCGAACCGAAACGGCAATCTCTACCTTCAGTTCGAGCTTTCGGACCGAAGCGGTTCGGTCGGCGCGCGCATGTGGAACGCGTCCGAATCGCTGTACCGGTCGATCGAGAACGGCGACTACGTATATGTCGAGGGAACGACGCAACTCTTTCAGGGCGCGATGCAGCTTATTGCCACACGGCTTCAGAAGATGGAGCCCAGCGAAGTCAACGAGGAGGACTTCACCCCTCTGGCGGCGGTCGATGTGGACAAGCTGGCCCTCCGGCTTGGCGAACTCCTGCGGAGCATGGGCAATCCCCACTTGCGGAACCTGGCCGAGTGCTTCCTGCTCGACGAGGACTTCATGCGCAGGCTCACCCGCGCTCCGGCCGGGGTGAAACACCACCACGCCTACTTCGGCGGGTTGCTCGAACACATCGTCAACCTGATGGAGGTCACGGTGCGCATCGCGCCGTGCTACCCCCAGCTCGACCGCGATTTGCTCTTGATGGGCGCATTCCTTCACGACGTCGGCAAAGTCGACGAGTTGACGTACGATCGCGACCTGGCGTACAGCGACGAGGGGCAGTTGATCGGCCACCTGGTCATCGCGGTGAGCCTGTTGGAGTCCAAGGTCCGCGAGGCGGAAAAGCTCTCCGGCGAAACGGTTCCGGCGGAACTGGTGCTCCAGTTGAAGCACATGATCGTCAGCCATCACGGCGAGTACGAGTACGGCAGCCCCAAGCTGCCCATGACGCTCGAGGCAGAACAGGGCCACCGCCTCGAGCG
>JANLFZ010000511.1 GCA_024653385.1 Thermoguttaceae bacterium
GGCAAGAATTGTCGCCCGAGGAATTCGACGAGCTACCGCAAGGGGACCGGGCACTTCTGAGGAGTTCCAGAGCGCGGCCCGATGGGTCCACCACGCACGCGAGCACAGCGAGACCCTGACCACCCCGACCAGCGGTAAGAAGCTGTTTGGAAGGCGAGTCCCTGGGAGGGGCGTTACAAAGCCGATTTCCCTGTGCAGCCCGGCCGCGTGAAGCGGACACCAGACCCCTGAATTCCCCTGAAATCCACTAGACGAGGGGCTACTGAACCCCATAAACCAGGGGGAGCGTCACTAGGTCTTGCGCTTTCGTGGGCGGCCAGCTTTCTGTGGCTTGAGGACACGAGCGACAAGGCCCTCCAAACGCTCCACGAACGCCTCGTTCCCGAGCGGGCGGCCGGTGCGGTCGTGCCCCGGCAACCACGTCGTGTTCCCTTCCGGCATGGCACCTTCGAGCAAGGCATGCCAATCACCGCTGATTCTTAGCAACGGTGCAATTCGCACCAGGCAGTCGTCATATGCCCAGAAATGAGCCCGCGCGCTGCCTCAACGCCACTCCGCAGCGCCCTTGACCCAGCGCGCCCGCACGGGCTTCGATGCCACTTAGCGCGGCGGCCGCGATCAGGCACGGCTTGTCCATGACGAAGGGCGCGAACCGGCCCTGCCGCAAATCGCTTCGCCATTTCTCGCGAAGACCGATCCGCGGCGTGATTTCCGTCGTTGAAGTCCGACAACAGCCTGGAGTTCGACTTCAAGACCTACTGGCCGCTGGTCGAGCGCGACGAGACGGAGCAACCGGCGTCGCGCACACCGGCTCAGTACGCCTGTTGGGCCTCGACGCCCTTCTGCTGGCGCTTGTACATCTGCTTGAGCTGCTCGACCTGTTGCCCTTGGATGAGGGTGTTGGTCTCTTGGAGCCCTTCGAGCAGTTGCCGTTCGAGGGCGGCCGGGGCTGGGGCTGACGCGGCCGGCTCGCCGGCTTGCGGCTTGCCCGACCCGGACCTAGCTTGCGGCGCTGGGGCCGGGATACTCTTGGCCGCGGGCATGGGCGGGGTCGGCACGAGGTCCACCTGTCCGCGGTAAAACGCATAGCGCGAGGGCTCGACTTGGGCGATGACCGTCGAAGTACCCCGGATGCCGTCGGCCACGAACACGCCGCGCAGATCGGTCGCCCCGGAGACGAACTCCGTGTTGCGGCTTCCGATCACCTTGACGTGGACGTTGTGGACATAGCGGCCCGACGCCGCGTCCTTGACCGTGGTGCGCACGCGGCCCGACGCGGCGTCCTCCTGCACCTCGACGGACAGGGGCGTGACGAGGACCAGGCCGCTGGCGTGCAGGTCGTCGCCCCGGCACACGACCAGGTAGGCGCCTTCCTCCTTCAGCGGCAAGGGCAGCTTCTCGGTGCGGTCGCGGTAATCCTTGCCGTCGCCGAGCTTCACCGTGGCCTCGTGGTACGGCCGGATGCCCGCGAGGTTGATCTGCGTGATCCCGCCCAGGTTCCGCTTGAGCAGGCTGAACTTCATGAGGTCGATGGCGTAGACCTTCACGTCGCAAGCGGCCACGTTGCGGAACTTCAATTCGACCTCGGCCGGCGTGCCGGGCTTGACCGTGGTGACCTCGGGCAACTGGATCGCGCGGCGGAGGAAGTACTGGATGGCCTCCTTGGCGTCGGCGAAACGGTCCTCGACGCGGCGGTACTCGGCGATCGCCTCGGCCGCCTGGCCCAGGCTGTGGTGGACCTGGCCGAGGATGTAGATCGCCCGGTGCTTGTTCGCGCTTTCCTTTTCGGCGCCGGTCTGGCGGTCGATGCGCTTGGCCTCGGCCACGCGGCGGCACATCTCGAGGGCCTCCTTATGCCGGCCCGACGCGAAATGGCAGTAGCCGATGATGTACCAGAAACTGTCGAGCAAGTCGCTCTTGGGGTAGCGCGTGGCATAGCGGTTCGAGGCCGCGGCCGCCTGGTCGAAGGCCCGCATTTCCAACAGGGCGTTCGCCGCGGCGAAGGCCGCCTGGTCGGCGGCGGGGTCGTCGGGCCACGCGGTGAGGAAACTCTCGAGCATCGACCACGCCCGGCGCACCAGATCGACCCGGTTCAGCTTCGCCTCCCGCAGTTTGGGATCCTCGGCCGCCTGGGGGGCCTTGGCGTACACCCGCTGCGCCAGGGCGTAGGTCGCCGCGGCCACGTAGGGCTCGCCCGGGTACTCGCGCAAGAGGCGGCCCATCACCTCGACGCTGCGGAGGAACTCGCCCTGGGCGTCGAGGAAGCCGGCCACGCCGCTTTCGCGCACGAAGCTGCTCTCGACCGTCGCGCGGAAGATCAAATAGGCCCGCTCGTACTCGCCCAACTCGTGGTAGGCCGCGCCCACCTTGACGATCTTGGCAAAGGGAATCTCCTCGGCGGGCCACTTCTCCTTGATGATCTCGAAATAGCGGACGATCTTCGCCGGCGGGCCCAACTCCAAATGAATGTCCAAGAGCTTCCCGACCGCGTCCTTGTAGACCTCCTGGCGGAGGTTCCACTTCTCGATCAACTCGGCCAGATGCGTCTCGGCCTCCTTCCAGTTCGCCTTCTCGAAGTGCCGCTTGCCCAGCTCGTAAAGCTCTTGCGGCGTGAGGCGGTACGGGTCGGTCGACTCCTTGCCGGCCGGCAGTACGGTCAGCGGGCTCGCCGAGGCCACGGCCAGTTGGTCGGGCCGGTAGGCGTTGCGGATGACCGTGGGGGCCGCGCGATATGCCCCGGGCAGGTAGCCCGCCAGCTCGTAGCGGATCGTCCCAATGCCGCGGCGATTGCCCACGTAGAACGTGATCGCGCCGGGGCCGATCTCGAACCGCTCGAACCCACCCTGCACCGATTTCTCGATCACCGTGGTCCCGCTCGGGATCGGCTCGGTCACGACGAGGTACTCCAGTTGCTCGTCGGGGACGTTCGGCGCGAGGTTGGGCCGCCAGATTTCCAGCTCGACCTGCCCCCGCTTGCCCACGGGAAGCTGCGCAAGCGGGTTGCGGAAGGTGGTGTAGCTGCCTTCGAGCACGCCGAACCCGCGGGGCACCTCGCGGCCGTCCATCTCGCGCGGCGCAGGCTCGTAGTGGCGACGGACGATCCACTCCTTCGTGGTGCTCGCGACGCGCTCGGCCGGCACGAAGCAGGCCAGCACACACTGGTACGCGTACCGCCCGCGACCGGTCATCTGGAAGTTGATCCGCTGCTTCTGGGGCTTGAGAAGCTCCAGCGGCACGTCGACGGCTTGCGTACCGGCCGCCTCGTCGAAATCGAGGACCCGCACCTGCACGTCGTTGACGAACACGGCCAGCCTGTAGTGCTCGCCCTGGAAGCGGCTCTCGGCGAACCACTCGCCGAGGGCCAGCGCCGCCGGGCCCGTGGCCTTGTCGGGCGCCCAGCGGTGCCCCGCGCGATGGGCCAAGAGCCAATCGACCTCGGCCTTGGCCTTGGGGTCCTTGGGCGTCACCTTTTGCAGGGCCAAGGCGAAAAGGGCCCGAAGCTCGGCCGGGGCATGGCTCCAAGGGAGCGACCCCCCGGCGGCCTGGCGCTTCAGCGACGGGTCGTCCAGGTTCCGCTGGGCCACCAGCGCCAAGAGTTCGCCGGCGGTCGGCTTGCGGTCCATCTCGGCGAAGGCCAACGCCACGTAGACCAGCGCGGCCGTGGATAACTGCGGCCGATCGCGGTAGAGCCGGTTGGCCAGGGCAAAATCGCCCTGCCCGGCCACGGCCAGCGCGTGAAGCAAGATCGCCTTGCTCTCGTAGTCGCTATTGTCGGTGGCCGCGACTTGGTTCTTGAGGAAGGCGATTGCTTTCTGATATCCGTCGTCGGGCACGGGATGCCCCGCCGACCGGGCGAGGCTCAAGGCCCACACCACGCGGGCCGACACGTAGCGGTCGCTCTTGCCGCCGCGGCCGGTCCACGACCAACCGCCGTCGTCCTGCTGGGACGAAACCAACAGGCTGATCGACGAGCGGATGCGTTCGGCCAGGGCCTGCGCCTGCGGTCCGCCCGCGTCGCGCGTGCCGGCCACGAGCTTCTGAAGACCGATCGCGGCCAACAGATCGCTCGTCGCCGAGTCGAGCCCCGAGGCAACGCGGAACACTTCGACCTGGCACGCCGGGGCTGGGGCCAGCACGATATCGAGCAGGCTTCGCTCGACCGTGGGACCCACGAGGATTTGCAGGCTCGCCGCTTCGAGCGGCATGTCCTGGGGTAGCTCGACCCAGGCGGTGGCATCGCCCGTGGCCGTGCCGCTGGCCGTGGCATAGACCGGCATGCCGTAGGGGAGCAGCGGGACGGTGCGCCGGGCAGTGTCGCGGTTGGATCCCGCGGAGACGGCCAGGTCGAAGGTGACGGTGATGTCAGGCGTGGTGGGGGCGCTGGCCGCCCTCACCCCCGGCCCCTCTCC
>JANLFZ010000512.1:0-3663 GCA_024653385.1 Thermoguttaceae bacterium
GAGCAAGGGCGCTTGCGCTTCCTTGCTCTCTCATGTTTGCCCAACTTATTGTTTTTACAGGCCCTAAGGGCCGGGGGCACCCAGGCACCAGCAGGTCGGGGCGGGGCTGAGAAACGCCTATTGGCCGGGACGGGGTCCGTCGTCCGAGGCCACCTGGCTCGGGTCGAAGGCCTTTTGGGCCGCCTCGTAGACCTGGCGGAGCGGAACCCCGCGCGCGGCCGCGATCTGGCGGCACGACTCGAACTCGGGGGCGAAACGCGGCAGACCGCCTTGCTGCCAGCCCACTTTGCCCTCGACCGGGCCCCACTCGGTCTGGACCGTATGGGACCGGCGCTGCAAGACATGCCGGCTCACCGGCCAGCGGCGCACGCCCAGGGTCGTCGTCTCGGCGAAGAGGATGTCTTCGATCGCGTCGATCCGGCCTTCCGGACAAAGGACCGAGAGCTTGACCCCCGGCCGGTTCTTCTTCATCTGGATGGCGGTCGTGTAAACGTCCAGCGCTCCGGCGTCCCACAGGCGTGACGTGCAATAGCCGATGACCTCGCCGCTGAGGTCGTCGAGGTTGGTTTCCAGCACCCAAACCGGCTCCGGGCAGCCCGCAAGTTCCTCCTCCCGGGCGGTGGCGGCGGTGCCGACGAACAGCCGCAACAGGTTCGGTTGTTCGTCGAGGTCTCGCTGGCCCGCCCCGCAGCCGATCCGCTCGATGGTCATGGCGGGCAGCGGCCCGAACGAATCGGCCAGCGTGGCGAGGATCGCCGCCCCGGTCGGCGTGGTCAACTCGAACGGCACCGAGGACGTGGCCAGCGGAATCCCACGCAGAAGCTCCGCCGTGGCCGGGGCGGGAATGCTGCACTCGCCGTGAGCGATCTTCACCTTGCCCGAACCGGTGGGCACGGGCGAAGCGACGATGCGGTCGACGTTCAGAAGGTCCCAACCGACCGCCGCGCCCACGATGTCGGCGATCGAATCGGCCGCGCCGACCTCGTGGAAGTGGACCTTCTCGATCGCCGTGCCGTGGACCTTGGCCTCGGCCTCGGCCAGCCGCGTGAAGATACGCCGGGCCAGGTCCTTCTGGCGGTCGGTGAGCCGGCCACGGTCGATCATCGCGGTAATGTGGTGCAGGTGCCGGTGGGTGTGTTCGTGCTGGTGTTCGACAATCACTTGGGTCGCCCGAAACCCCTTCTTCTTGACCTCCTGAGCCACCAGCCGGCAGCCGGGCAATCCCAGCGACTCGACCGCCGCGTTGAGCCGGCCAAGATCGACGCCCGCGTCGACCAGGGCCCCAAGCGTCATGTCGCCGCTGATTCCGGAAGCACAATCGAGGTACGCGATTCGCATGGGGTTCTCGGTCGATGGCACAGCATGCTCTCTAGGCGACGCCCCGCAGGTATTCCACTCTTGCACGTTTATACCCGTCCCAACGCGCACGTCCAAGGGGATGCCGTCGGGTGCTCAGCTTGCCTTCCCGTTGGCTCCGGGGACGGGTCGCCGGCCGTCAGTTCTTCGGACCTTGGCGGCGATGGAATGCCTCGTCATAGGGCCCTAGACCCACGTCCTTGGGTAGCAGATCGACGTGGTCCTTCGGGGCGTCCGAGAAGACCTCGCGCACGGCATCGAGGTAGCCGAAGCCGAATTCCCGGTGCGGCGCGATGTAGTGTCCTTCGCTCCACTCGTTCCAGTTGTCGAGCAAGATCATGCGGTGCCCCAGTTCATTCGCCGGAAACGTGCGGAGGATCGCCTTGGCTTTTTCCAGCAGTTCCTTGTATTCGGCAGGCGGAATCTTCCAAATGCTGCCCTCGTCGTGCCAGCCGCTCCACCCTTGCGAGACGGTGACGACCTGCGGCAAGATGCCCAGCCGGCGGGTCTTTTCGATGTAGTCGAGTTGGGCGGCGATGGCCTGCTTGGGATTCGGATTCCCCTGGACGTGCCAGCAGTACGCGAACGTGTAGTCCAGGCCCAACTGCTTCATCAAGGTCAGGTGCTTCGGGTCGAGGCCCCGATACTCGCCGAGCAGATAGAGCCCGTCGAAGCCGGCGTCGCGGCAAGCACGCCGCATCTTGTCCATCGCCTGCCGCACCTTTTCCACGCTTCCCAAGTCCTGGACGAGGAACTCCGGGCGGTAGATGAACAAGAGCGGCTTGTTGTCGATCTTGAGGTAACTGGGATGGCGGAAGTAGTTCTGGATCCAGAACGGCAAGAGGTTCTCGAAGAGGTCGGCCTCGTTCGCTACGCCGGCGGTCCCTCGGGCCTGGTTCTCCCACATGATGGTGAACTTCATCTTCGACACGTAGCGAGATTTCCACAGGGCGTCGTGGATCGCGCTGGCGAACCGCATCTTGACCGGCCCGCCCTGCCCGTTGCGATACCAGCAGTAGACGAAGAACGAGATGCCGTGCTCGACGGCCCATTTCGTCTCCCAGTCGGCGACCTCGGGGTTCTCTTGCGAGTAGAACCCCAGGGCCGGCGTGCGTTCGGGATGTTTGAGCACCTGATTCCACATTTGCGGCTGGTCGGCCTCCCAGAGGGGGCAGTTGTGGGCGCCGACGAGGATGTCGGTGCGCACCGGTTGCGGTTCGGGGACGTAGGCTTTCTGCGTGGCCTTGGGCGACGCGCCGCCGGCCTTCCACGCCCTTACGTATTCGATGCTGAATGTGGAAGGCAAGTCCTTGTCGTCCGGCATGCCGAACCACTTCGGCATGGTTTCGCTGTCGAAGATCAGATAAAGCGGCTGATGCCAGTGCGTGTTTTCGACCGTACGGACGAGCACGCCGTCGACGTAGAACTTCAGTTCATCCTTGCCCCAATCGAATCCATAGACGTGGTAATCGTCGGCCAGTCGCCACGGCGCCTCCCAGACACCATGCACGCTCCAGTGCTTCTTCTCCCGCGGCGTCTGGGTCACATGGAGCGTCATGTGGTACTTGCGTTCGAATCCCTTGGCGTTGCCCCCGATCTCGAATACATCGATCTCCGTGGCCCAGCCGGGGGTTTCATCCATCTGAAACCAAAACGCGCTGGAGCCCGCCGAGTTCATCGGCTTGGCCTTGACCTCATAGTAACCGTAGCTCGATCGGGCCTTCGTGTGCAGGGCCGCCGACGTATAGTCCTTGTAGCCGAGTTTTTCGGCCTCGGGGGGCAGTTTCTCTTTCCGCATCGTCAGATGGAGTTTGCCGTCCGAGACCGTGACGTTCTTGTCGCTGAACAAGGCAGGTTGGCGGCCCTTCCACCACTCCATCCCGACATGCCACTTGGCGCGGTCCAGCTCCTTGCCCTCGAACTCGTCGCTCATGGGCTCGAACTTCACCCAATTCCCGCGATTCTCTTGGTCCGACAAAGGATAGGCGTCGGTGACGTGCTTGGGCGTTTGGCCCAGCGGGCCGGTCCGATTCCAGATCTTGGTCGGACGCTTCTCCTCCGATTTGCGCTCTTCGCTGGCGCCGAGGGCCGAAACGCCGAGAACCAACACCGCAACCAAGGACAGCGATCTCATCGTGAATGCCTCCTCCAGTGAACTGCCGTGGACGAAATTCGATATCACTCACCGCGAAGCGCAAGCGGCAGCCGACCGATCGACTTGATCCAGTTCCGCGTCCACTCGACGGCCGGCAGTCCCATGTCGCACACGTTGCTTGCCAAGAAAATCATCCCCTCGATGTCGCCTCG
>JANLFZ010000512.1:3673-4398 GCA_024653385.1 Thermoguttaceae bacterium
CCACTTGAGGCCCAGTTCGCACTGATGCTTCATCCGATCGACACTCATCGGCTTGTTGTCGCCGTAGTCGAACAGGTAGCAGCCGAGCAGGATCGGCTTGGGGCGCACGATATCGCGGAGTTTCTCGAAATTGTCTTTCAGGTTTACCAGATCATCGGAACGCCAGGTCCACATGGCGACCTTGTCCACCTGGTTCACGTGGGGGAGGATGCGAGGCGAAATCTGGTGGGTGTAGATGACGCAGGTGATCGGCAGTGATCGGCCGCCCGCCGCGATCCGCTGGCGCAGGGCCTTAAGCTCCGCGGGGGTCATCGAAGCCGGAAGAGGTTGGCCGGCGCCCCTTGCCGACGGATCGGGCAGCCGCTTGCCGGCGGCCAGGACATTGGCGGCTTGGAACCTCTCGGAATACGTCGAAGACGCCTCGGCCTTCCAGCCGTCGAAGGAGACGGGCCGGTCCCCTTGCCACAACCGGACCTCGTTCAACCCGCAACTTCGCGCAGCCTGCGTGTCGTGCGTGCCGAGAATGCGCACTCGCAGCGCTACGATCTTCGCGATGGGAAACGGGAAATCGACCTTCGCCGCCGGCGCATTGGGCAATTCGCCCCGATGGATTTCCCTCCACGATTGGCCGTCCTCGGACACATCGAGGACGCCCGGGCCCGGGGGGCCCGCATCCTCTGCGGCGGGGGGCGGATCGCGGACCTCCCCGGCCATTTCCTCGCGCC
>JANLFZ010000513.1 GCA_024653385.1 Thermoguttaceae bacterium
ATCCCTCATGTCCCTCGGCAAACGCACACGTTTGAATCGTCTCTTTTCGAACCCCTCGGGACGGCTTTGCTCGGTGGCGGTGGACCACTTCATTGGTTACGGCGAAGGGCTGCCGCCGGGGTTGCGCAACATCGTGCCGACGTTGGCCGAGATCGTTTCGGCCCGCCCCGACGCCGTGACGATGCACAAGGGCATTGCCGCGGCGGCATGGGCGCCTCACGCGGGCCGGGTGCCGATGATCCTCCAGAGCACCATTGCCCGGCCCGACGATTCGGCGTGCGAACAGATCGCCACCCCGGAGGACGCGGTACGGTTGGGGGCCGATGCGTTTGCCGTGGCGGCGTTCGTGCGTGGGACGAGCGAGGCGGCCCACCTGCGGATTGTGGCCGATTGCGTGCGCGAGGCGGTCCGGTTCGAAATGCCGGTCATCTGCCATATCTATCCGCGCGATCGCGAGAAGAAGGTGTCGTTCGCCGCGGAAGACATCGCCTGGGCCGTGCGCTGCGCCTTGGAGACGGGCGTTGATGTGATCAAGACGCCTTATTGCGGCGAGGTGGCGGCCTATGCCCAGATCGTCGCCGAGTGTCCGGTTCCGGTGGTGGCGGCGGGGGGGCCCAAGGCGGGTGCGCTGGAGGCAGCGCTGGAGATGATCGCCGAGGTGGTTCGGGCGAACGCCCGAGGGGCCACCATCGGGCGCAACGTCTGGGGGTTCGCTCCGATCGCCGGCGCGGTCGAGGCGTTCAAGGCGGTCATCCACGACGGATGGTCGGCCCAGGATGCGGTGCAACTGGCCCGCATGGCCTCGCCCGGGAGTCCCGCATGATCACCCCACGGCAGCGCGTCTGGCAAGCGATCCGGCATGTCGAGCCCGACTGCGTGCCGTGGCAGATCGGCTGCACGATACCGGCCCGGCAGAAGCTCGAGGCCTACTACGGCACGGCGGACCTCGATGCCGTGTTGGGCAACCACCTGGCGAAGTACCGTCCCCGATCGCCCGACGCGCTGGTCGAGATCCGCCCGAACTTCTGGCGCGACGAGTTCGGCGTGATATGGAACCGGACGGTGGACAAGGACATCGGGGTGGTTGCGGAGTACCGGCTGGCGCGGCGGTCGCTCGAGGGCTGGGCGCCGCCCGATCCGCACGATCCCGCCCGCTACGCCGCATTGCCGGCGTTCCTCGAGGCCCACCGCGATCGGTTCCGTTATGTCAGCGTCGCGTTTTCGCTGTTCGAGCGGGCCTGGGCCTTGCGGGGCATGACCGAGCTATTGATCGACATGCTCGAAGCCCCGGGATTCGTTGACGAGCTGCTCGACGCGCTGGTCGAGTTCAACCTGGGGATCCTCGACGAGGTGCTCCGTTACGACATCGACGGCGTGTTGTTCGGCGACGATTGGGGCCATCAGCACGGCCTGCTGTTCGGCGCCAGGCTTTGGCGGCGTTTCTTCAAACCCCGGCTTGCGCGGATGTACGCCCCGGTGAAGCGGGCGGGCAAGGCGGTGATGATCCACTCCTGCGGCAAGGTGCAGGAGCTGTTCCCGGACCTCATCGAGTTGGGACTCGACGTGTTCAATCCCTTCCAGCCCGAGGCCATGGAGCCTCTCGACACCAAGCGGCGGTTCGGCGGCGACCTGACCTTCTACGGAGGGATCAGCGTGCAGAACCTCTTGCCCTTCGGGACCCCCGAACAGGTCCGCGCCGAGGTCCGGCGGCTGAGGGATTCCGTCGGAAGAGGGGGTGGATTTATTCTTGCTCCGTCGCACGACATGCCGGGCGATATCCCCGTAGAAAACATGGTGGCGCTGGCCGAGGCGGTCCGGGGTTGAAAAAAATGACAACCGGCGGAAATTGAGCTAAAGTTTTCTCGCTGGGCAGCATTTGCCGGCCCAGACCTTGTCCTAGCGCGATCCGGGTTCCTTCGCAACGCTCCGCCGCCTACTCGTCTACCCAGGCGGAGACCGGCGAGGCCCGGACGACGGTTCGTCGTTTCGCTCCTTGATCCGGAGACGCTCACGCTGCGCCCACGCCGCGCGCAGGAGTATTACCACGATGTCACGCCGCAAGCCGCCCTTCCGTCGGTCGAAGCAACGGTCCTGGACCCGGTTGAGGATCGAGTCGCTCGAAGACCGATGCCTGTTCGACGCCGGACCGGTCTCGCAGCTTCTCATCACCACGCGCAGCGGCGCCATCGAAACGGTCGCGGTCGACCCCGGCGCGCCGATCACCGAGGTGCTGGCCTCGTACGAGGCGAATCCCGACGTGCTGACCGTGGAACTCGACCAGGAAGTCCACGTGACCCTCGTTCCCAACGATTCGCGGTTCGGCGACCTGTGGGGGATGCGCAACACGGGCCAGTCGGGCGGAACCGCCGGCACCGACATCGGCGCCGAGTCGGCCTGGAGCATCGCCACCGGCAGCCTGCGCATGGCCGTGGGCATCATCGACACCGGCATCGACTACACGCACCCCGACCTGTACAAGAACATCTGGCTGAACCAGGGTGAATTGCCCACGAACCTGGGATTGATCGACACCGACGGCGACGGCCTGATCACCTTCTGGGACCTCAACGAGGCGGCCAACGCGGGCAAGGTCGCCGACGTCAACCAGAACGGCCGCATCGACGGCGGCGACGTGCTCGGCGATCCCCGTTGGGCCAACGGGCGAGACGACGACGGCAACGGCAAGATCGACGACTTGATCGGCTGGGACTTCGTCAACAACGACAACGACCCCTTCGACGACAACAGCCACGGCACCCACGTGGCCGGAACGATCGGCGCCATGGGCAACAACGCCCTGGGCGTGGCGGGCGTCAACTGGAAGGTCCAACTGGTCGGGTTGAAGTTCCTCGCCGCCAACGGCAGCGGCTACACCAGCGCCGCCGTGGCCGCCCTGAACTATGCCGTCGGCGAGGGCATCTCGATCACCAATAACAGTTGGGGCGGCGGCGGCTACTCGGCCGCCCTTGCCGCCGCGATCTCGGGCGCGCGCGCCGCCGGACACATCTTCGTCGCGGCGGCCGGCAACTCCGCCACGAACAACGATGCCACGCCCCATTATCCCTCGAGCTACACGTTCGACAACGTGGTGGCCGTGGCCTCGATGGACCGCTACGGCAACTTGTCGAGCTTCTCGAACTACGGGGCATCGAGCGTCGATTTGGCCGCGCCCGGCTCGAGCATCCTCAGCACCGTGCCCGGCGGCGGATACGCCGTGTACAGCGGCACCTCGATGGCCACCCCGCACGTGGCCGGCGCCGTGGCCCTGGTGTGGAGCGCCCATCCCGAACTGGCGTATCACGAGGTCATCGCCCGCATCCTCGACAACGTCCAGTGGGTCTCGTCCTTTGCCGGCAAGATGGTGACCGGCGGCCGGCTCGACGTGTACCACGCGCTGGCCAGCGGCTCGACGGACAACACCGGACCGCGCGTCACGTCGGCCGTGGCCAACAGCGCGGGACCGGTCGCTTCGGTGCGCGTGACGTTCAGCGAACCGATCGACCCGTCGACCTTCACGGCGGCCGACATCACGAACTTCGTCGGTCCGCAAGGCAGCCTCGCGGCCGGCGGCGTCCAGGTTGTCGCCGGCTCGAACAACACGCAGTTCGACGTCACCTTCGCGGCGCAGACCGCCCCCGGCACGTACCGCTTCGATGTGGGGCCCGATGTCCGCGATGTCGCCGGAAACCGCATGGATCAGAACGGCAACGGCATCGTGGGCGAGTCGGCCGACACGTACCGCGCGACATTCTCGATCGCCCCGCCGGCGGCGGCTACGTTCAGCAACACGGTCCCGGCCGCGATCCGCGACTACCGGACCACCGTCTCGACCATTACCGTGGGCCAGAATCTGACGATTGCCGACCTGAACGTGACCCTCACGATCAACCACACGTTCGACGGCGACTTGTACGTCTACCTGCGCGGCCCGGACGGTACCCGGGTGGACTTGGTGCGCTTCCGCGGCGGAAGCGGAGACCACTTCACGAACACGACGCTCGACGACGAGGCCGCGGCCGCCATCGCCTCGGGGCGCGCGCCGTTCCAGGGGTCGTTCCGGCCCGAAAAGCCCCTTTCGGCCTTCGACGGCAAGAACGCCCGGGGCACGTGGACCCTCTACGTCTACGATGCCTCGCGGTACGACACGGGCATGCTGGTCTCGTGGTCGCTCACGGTGGCGACCAGCGGCGCGGCAGGGGCAAGCGCCCGCACCGCGCCGCTGTCGGCGCGGGCGATCGACGCGGTCCTGGCCCAGTTGCCCGGGGCCCGGCCGGCTTGGAACGACGCCCTGCCCGCCGATTGGCTCGACGTTGCCGCGGCGGAAATCGTTGGGCAGACGTCCTCGGGCGATGTCGCTCCGACATCGGGCGATGGGCCCCATGCC
>JANLFZ010000514.1 GCA_024653385.1 Thermoguttaceae bacterium
GCCGAAGCGGCGACCGGCCGCGTGCGCGACGCCGAGGCCGAACTGGCCGCCGCCGTGCGCCGGTGGAAGGAAGCGGTCGCGGCCGCCGGCCTTCCCAAGGGACTGTCGCCCAAGCAGGTGCGCCAGTTCGCCGCCTCGGCCGAGCAGATCCGGCAAATCCAAGACCGCCTCGCCCGCGCCCGAGAGGAACTCGCCCAACGCACCAAGGAGCGTGACGGCCTCCAGGCACGGATCACCCAACTCGTCAAGGACACCCGCCTCGGTGTCGAGGACCGACCCGCCGCGGAACAATTGCGGGCTCTCCTCGGGCAATTGGCCGAGCAAGAGGCCCTCATGGAGCGCCGCCGGGCCATCCGGCGCGAACTTCGGCAGATCCGCAAGAAGCGCGTGCGCCTGCAAACCGCGATCGATCGGCTCGAGAACCAGCGCAGGTTGCTGTTCGAGGAAGTCGGCGCGGCCGACGAGTCCGAGTTTCGCCAACGATTGGCAACCCACGCCCGACGAGCGGAACTTTCCGGCCGGCGAGATGCCCTCCAACGCGAAATCGAAGCAGCCCTTGCCGGATGCTGCTCGGAAGATGCCCTGCGCGAAACGATCGAGTCGGCCGGCGCGGCCGACATCGAATCGCGCCGCCAGCAGCTCAAGAAGCGGCTGGAAGCCTGCGAGTTCCAAGTCCGGCTGCGGTACGAGAAACGGGGCCAACTCAGCGAGCAACTTCGCGCCCTGGCCGACAACCGCACCTGTGCCGTCAAGGCGCTCGAGATGGCCGCCATCGAAGAGCGGCTCGCTTCGGCGTTGCGGCGCTGGCAGGTCCTGGCCGTTACCCACCGGGTTCTCGAGAACGTGCGCAAAACCTACGAGGCGACCCGGCAGCCCGAGGCGCTCCAGGACGCCTCGGGCTACTTGAAGCGGATGACCCAGGGCCGTTACCAGCGCGTCTGGACTCCACTGTCCGACGAGGTGCTTCTGGTGGACGACGCCGAGGGGAATCCCCACGGCGTCGAGACCCTCTCGCGCGGACTGCGCGAGCAGCTCTTCCTCAGCCTCCGACTGGCCCTGGTCGACAGTTACGCGCGGCGGGGGGCGGCCCTGCCCGTTCTGCTCGATGACGTGCTCGTCAATTTCGACACCCGGCGCGCCAAGGCGGCAGCGCGCGTGTTGTGCGATTTCGCGGGCGCGGGACATCAAGTGCTGGTCTTCACCTGCCACGACCACGTTGCCGAGATGTTCCAGACGCTCGAGGTCGAGGTCCACCGTCTGCCTGGGCACGGACCGGCTGCCGCGGGCGCCGGGTCCGAGGGCCTGACCTCCCGACGTTCCGGGAAGCGACGGCGCCGTGCCGGTGGGGCCCCGGCCGAGTCCGAACCCCAGCCCCGCGCCCCAGAACCCGAGCCGGTCGCCCAACCCCCCGAGGCGCAACCCTCGCCCGAGGAGGTGGAGCCGTTTTCGCCCTGGGAAGAGGGAAGCGACCCTGCCGAGGACCCGCCCGCGACGTCCGATTCGGACGGCGAATCGGTGGAAGCCCAGGAGTTTTCCGACGACGTGGAAGCCGCGTGAACGTGCGCCTCTTGGTGTGGTGCGCAATGGCCGGCGTGCCGGCGTTTTTCTCATCCGATCGAGCCGGTACAACCGATAAACTCGCTAAACGCGGCACATCCTGCGCGCAAACCCGGAAGCTCAGAAGAACGGTTCATGACGCTCCAAACCTTGGGCGAACGCTGGTTCCGCGCGGCTGCACGGTCCACGAGCGTGGCCGCGGTCGTCGTGATGTGTCTCGGCGCGGCCTTTGGGGCTGCGGCCGAGGAGCCTCGGCGCCGGCTTCCGCAGTGGCTGCCCATGACGCCCGTGGATCCCCCTCCCGCGCCGGCATCGTGGAATCCGTTACCCGTGCGCACCGAAACGCCCGTCATGCCCGGGGCCATCGTTCAGACGCCGCAGTTTTCGGGCCAAGGCCCCTGGTCGACGCCGCCCTCGACCGAGGGCGTGGCCGCGGTTCCCCCCGCTATCGGGGATCAGTCGCTGGCGCGTCGCTTGGCCGACGCCACGCTGGCAAGTGGGTTTCTTGACGACCGCCCTCGCCCCGCGCAGGGCATTGCCCCGGCCGAACAGGCTGCCACCAATGCGACGCGGGCATTGCCACCACCGACCCGCGGACAGGCTGCCCCGCCTCGCCCGCGCCGGCGACCGCTGGTCGTCGAGGTGACACCGGCGGCGCCGAGCGTGCCATCTCGCCCGGCCGCTCCGCTGGACCGTGACGATCGGGTGGCGTCGCTGCCGGCCGTGCCGCCATTGCGCATCCCACGGCCCAGGGCCACGCAGCCCGAGACCTCGAGCCGGCCCGCGACCAAGGAACAGGCCGATTTCGAGACCTGGTCGGTCCCGCGCGCACCGGCAGACGCTTCCGGGGCCGACCCCGACGCGATGCCGCGATCGGCCGGTCCAAGCCGTGCGTCCGCCTCCTCGGAGGGAAGACCGGCCTCCGAGCAGCCGCCTACTCCGGCGAGACGATAGCCACGTTGCGGAAGTGGATCTCGTCGCCTTCGGCGGTCAGGCATATCGGTCCGGCAACCACGTCGCAGCCGGTCGCGCGGTTGACCTCCTGGCCGTTGATCTTCAAGACGACCGTCTGGCCGCGGGCGATTACTTCGTAGCGGTTCCACTGGCCGGGCGCCTTGACTGCCGCCACGGCCTTGCGGACGTTGGTGAGTCGGCCAAAGGGACTCGTCTCGATGACCTTCATCCGATCGGACGGGCCGGACAGCCGGTAGCCGTCGAGGCCCCAGAAATCGCCTTCGTCGCCCGCATTGAGTTGTGCCTCGAGGCTCTTCGGCCAGATCTTGTGCGGGCCGGTCATCCGCACCAGGATCCCGCCGCGGCCCGGCTTCTGGCCTTCGGGGGTGCGCCACTCGAGCGTGAGCGTAAAATCGGTGTAGCTCTTCTCGGTGTAGAGATATCCGTTCGGCTTGCCCTTGCACGCCAACACGCCGTCGGGTCCCAAACGCCAGACGTCGCCGGTCTTGGCCTTGGGATCTTCGAGAAACGACTTCCAACCGGCCAGTTCGCCGGAGGGCGTGGAAGTCGTCAGGAGTCGCGCAGGCGTCTTCTCTGCGGCGGGGACGGCGGTGCGCAGGCAGGCAACCAAAACAACAATCGAAATCACGAGTCGGAGACGGTACGTCATGGGAGCCTCGGTCGAAGCATGAATGTGACTGGCGGGACTGCCGCCCCGCACGAGGACGCTTGTCGAGCCGTATTATGGTGCGCAGGCCGATACATCGGCAACCGCTTGGCCCTCCGGTAGAATCCCCGTTATGCTCGACGACGCGATCGAGATCCTCGATGAACAGGGACCGTGCCTGGTGGTCAACAAGCCGCCGGGCCTGTTGACCCAGGCCCCGCCGGGCATCGACAGCCTCGAGCGGCGGGTCAAGGCGTTCCTCGAACGCCGCGACGCGATGGCCGACGAGGTGTATTTGGGCGTTCCCCACCGTCTCGATCGTCCGGCGTCGGGAGCGATCGTGCTGGCGACGCACCGTCGCGCGGCGCGGCGACTGGCCGAGCAATTCGAACGTCGTCTGGTCCGCAAGGTCTACTGGGCCTGTGTCTCGGGCGAAGTGACTCCGACCGAGGGCACGTGGCGCGACTTCCTGCGCAAGGTGCCCGACCAACCCCGGGCCGAGGTCGTTCCGGCCGACCACCCCGACGCCCGCGAGGCCGTGCTCCATTATCGCACGTTGGGCCGGTTCGCGTGGGGGACGTGGCTGGAGATCGTCCTGGAGACCGGCCGGATGCACCAGGTCCGAGTGCAAGGGGCCGTGCGTGGGCATCCGGTGCTTGGCGACGCGATGTACGGGTCGCCCGTCGCCTTCGGCCCGCAGCACGACGACTGGCGGCTTCGGGCGATTGCGCTGCACGCCCGTGAATTGACTTTCCGCCATCCGGCGACCCATCGGGAGGTCTGCGTTTTCGCCCCATTGCCCAACGTGTGGGGAGATTTGGTGAAGAACGCAGGCTGACCCCCATATCGGCGGAATGAGGTGACGCAGAGGATGGGTAAGCTAGAAAAAAAGAATCCCCCTTCCTTGCGGAGTTCGGGCTGGATCAAGTAGACTATATTTTTGGGTCTCCGCTTGGGAGACATCACGGAACGCCCGGACAGCGAAGAGGCCAAGTCTTGCCGGCCGCGCGTGGGCGTTGCCGTTGTTATGGTTCCGTGTTCTTTTTTTCCTTGAGGAGTCTTCGATGACTGTATTGTTTCGTCGGCGCGCGTTCACCCTGGTCGAACTTCTGGTGGTGATCGCCATTATCGGCATTCTCATCGCCCTGTTGTTGCCCGCCGTGCAAGCAGCGCGCGAGGCGGCCCGGCGGTCGCAATGCTCGAAC
>JANLFZ010000515.1:0-2633 GCA_024653385.1 Thermoguttaceae bacterium
AGTTGGCCAGATGGACATCGTCGGACAGTGCGGGCGGCCGGCGTTCGGGGAGGTCCTTGATCTTTCGGCCTTGGCGGTCGAAGACCGCGCCGCCGGACGCATCGCCCGCGTAGTAGCCGCCTTCGCAGTCGATCACCACGCCGCGGTCTTGCCCGCGGAGGGTGCGCACGGCGGCGGGCTCGTCGGGCGCGCGGAGGTTTCGGACTTCGCAGATCAAGGGGGCGGGGGCGTAGTCGAACATGGCGATGTGGGTATTGGGCGTCTCGCCTCCATCGTCGCCGAAGCCGAACCGTCCGCCGAGGCTGATGGCGCGCGGCGGCAGCCCGGGGTCGCCCAAGGCCCAGCAGCAGACGTCGATGGTATGGACGCCGTTGTTGCCGATCTCGCCGTTGCCGGTAGGCCAGAACCAGTGCCAATCGTAGTGCAATTGCTTGCGGCGCAGCGGCGCCCGGGGCGCGGGCCCGCACCACAGGTCGTAATCGACGCTTGGGGGCGGTTCCACGGGATCGGAGAACTTGGGCAGCGGCTGCCTGGGCCGGTAGACGATGGCGCGGGCCAGGCGCACGGCGCCGAGTTGGCCGCTGCGCAGGAATTCGAAGGCTTCGCGCAGTGCCGGGCTCGAGCGGCGTTGGGTGCCGACCTGGACGATCCGGCCGAACCGGCGCGCGGCGGCGACCATCTGTCGGCCTTCCCAGAGGTCGTACGAGAACGGCTTCTCGACGTAGACGTCCTTGCCTGCCTGGCATGCCCAGACGGTGGCCAAGGCGTGCCAGTGGTTCGGCAGGGCGATGGCGACGGCGTCGACGTTCTTGTCGTCCAGGGCGCGGCGCAGATCGGCATAGGCGGCGACCGTTTCGCCGCGGTCCTTGCACTGTTGGACTTCGTGGTCGAGGATCGCGCGGTCGACGTCGCACAGCGCGACGACCCTGGCGCCGGGCACTTTGCGGAGCGCGGCGATCAGTTGGCGTCCGCGCCCTCCGACGCTGCCGGGCACGTTCAGCCCGCCGAGGCCGATCACGGCGATTCGGAGGTCGCCGTTGGGCCCTGCGCCTTGCGCGAGGCGCGGGCCGCCGGAGAGGAGGCTCGGGAGGCCCAGGGCGAGGCCGGCTGCCATCGAGCGCTTGAGGAAGTCCCTGCGCGGAAAGGCATTCATGAGACGGCTCCATGATCGAGCGAGGACGAAAAGGGAACCGCACACCGGGCGCGGCGCGCCCGTGAGCCTATCGCGCGGGGCCGCGGCGGTCAACGGCGGCGGCGCGGCTGGCACGTTGGGCCAAGCGCGGCTAGAATGCCGTGTGGACTGGACCGTCGCCGGGGATGCCGCCGGGCTGTGGCTTGCCGTTTTATGGATTCGTTCCAACTGTGTCTGGCCTTCGGGCCGGTTGCCGTCTATCTGCTGCTGCTGGGGGCCGTCAACGGCTCGCGCCGTGCGCTGGTGGTGTCGGGCGCGCGCGATCTGGCGGCCTTGGCGCTGGCGTCGAGCGGTCTGGTGATCGTCGGGCCGATGCAGTTGTTCTTTCCGCTTCGGGCCTCGGTCCACTACGGCGCGATGGTGTGGCTGTTCTTGATCGCGCTGTACGTGCTGGCGGTGGTCATGGTGGTCTTGTTGATGCGGCCGCGCCTGGTGATCTACAACATCGCGCCGTCGGAACTGCGGCCGGTGTTGGCGGAACTGGCCGCGGAACTGGATCCCGACGCGCGTTGGGCCGGCGACGCCTTGGCCTTGCCCCACCTGGGCGTCCAGTTGCACCTCGACAATGTGGCCGCGCTGCGGAACGTCTCGTTGGTCTCGAGCGGACCGGTGCAGAACCACCAGGGTTGGCGGCGTCTGGAGCTGGCGCTGGCGGCGCGGTTGGCCGGCCTGGAGACGCCGCGGAACCCCCGGGCGGTGTTTCTGCTGGCGGCCGGCGCCTTGGTGGCGGTCGTGTTGGTGATGACGATCGCGCGCGATCCCCAGGCCGTGGCGCAATCGTTGTTCGAGATGCTCCGCTGGTAGCTTCCGTGGAGCGGGCGCGAGGGGGGCAGGCGCGTTTTTCCGGCCCGCAAGGGGCCGAAAAACGAGCCAGTCCCCAGCCGGTGAACGGTTGCTAGTGCAGTTCGCGGAGCCGGTTCAGGTCGACCTGCTTGCCGACGACCAGGAGGAGTTGATCGCCGTGGAGCAGGAACTCGCCGCCGGGAAACATTTCGAGTTTTCCGGAGAGCACGTCCTTGATGCCCACGACCCACACGTGGTAGCGCTGGCGCAGGTTGGTGTCCTTCAGCGCCAATCCGGAGAGGGAGTCGGGCACGGCGATCTCGGCGATGCTGTAGTCGGGATCGATGGGGATGAAGTCGAGCACGTTGGGCCAGGTCATGCGGTCGGCCAGTTCGCGGGCCACCTCGATCTCGGGGAACACGACCCGCTCGACGCCCAGGTGCTTGAGGATCTTGCCGTGCTCCTCGCTGACGCCCTTGACGAGGATCCGGCGGGCGCCGAGTTCCTTGCAGTGCAAGGCGGCCAGAAGGGAGTGGGTAATGTCTTCGCCGAGGCTGATGAAGACGGCCTGGGCGTCGCGCAGGGCGAGTTGCTGGAGCGTCTCGCGGTCGGTGGCGTCGCCGATGACCGCCTCGTACAGCGCGTCCTTGATCTCCTC
>JANLFZ010000515.1:2643-4375 GCA_024653385.1 Thermoguttaceae bacterium
TCGACGCGGTCCTTGCGCAGGTCGAGCCCGGTCACCCGGCAGTCGTTTTCCTGGAGGCGCAGGGCCAAGGCGGTGCCGAACGACCCCAGCCCGATGACCACGAAGCGTTTCGGTTCCGGCATGGCGTCAACCTATCAAGGGTTCTTCCTGGGGGTACTCGAGGGCCTGCCGGCGTTCGGCCAGGGAGATCGCCGCGAGCACGGTGATCGGCCCGAGCCGGCCGACGAACATCACGACGATGAGCACGATCTGGCCGATCGCGCTGAGGTAGGGGGTGATGCCCGTGCTGAGCCCCACGGTGCACAGGGCGGAGACGACCTCGAACAGCGCGTCGAGGAAGATCCGCTCGGAGGTATTCCCGGCAGGATAGGGATGTTCGAAGATGGTCAAGGGCAGTACCGCGGCGATGACGACGGTGACGAAGAGGATCGCGGCGGTCGTGGCCCGGGCGATGCTTTCCGGCGGGATGGTGCGTCGGAAGACGTTCACCCGGCGGAACCCCCAGAACGTCTTCCACGCGCGAAGCAAGAGGACGACGAAGGTCGAGACCTTCAGACCGCCGCCGGTCGAGCACGGCCCGGCGCCGACGAACATCAACAGCACCAGGATGAACAGCGTGGCCTGCGTCAGGGCGCCGATATCGACGGTGTTGAAGCCGGCCGTTCGGGGAACGACGGCGTGAAAGGCCGAGACCAGGAGCTTGCGCCAAAGGGGCATGCCGCGCAGCGCGTGGTCCCACTCCAAGGTCAAGAACGCCAGGGTGCCCGCCACGAGCAGGCCCGCCGTTCCCAAGAGCATCAACTTGGTGTGGAGGTGCAATCGTTCCCAGCGGCGCGACCACGAGCCGCGCCAGTTGGCCTGCAGGTCGAGCATCACGGGATAGCCGATGCCCCCGAGCACCACGAGGCCCATGATCGTGAGGTTGGTCGCCACGTCGCCCTGGAGGCCGACGAGATTGTCGTCCGAGAGGGCGAACCCGGCGTTGCAGAAGGCCGAGATGGCATGGAACGTTGCGTGCCAGAGGGCCTGGGGGAGCGGCATGAAGAACAGGTTGCGGACCGCCAGGACCGCGGCGCCGACCGCTTCGATGGCCAGCGTGAGGAGGATCACGTTGCGCAACAGCCAGCGGAGGTCGGTCGTGGGCCCGGCGCCGAAGGTCTCGGCCAGGACCGCGCGCTGGCGCAGCCCCTCGCGGCCGCCCAGCCGGAAGGTGATGAACGTGGTGACCGTCATGATGCCGATTCCGCCGAGCTGGATCAGCGCCAGGATCACGAGTTGCCCCAGCGGCGAGAATTCGCTGCCGGTGGCGCGCACGGTCAGTCCGGTGACGCAGGTGGCGCTGGTCGACGTGAACAGCGCGTCGAGGAAGGAGATCGGCCGCTTTCCCTCGACCCCGCAGCGCGGATGGATCAGGGCCAGCGCGCCCAGGAGGATCAGCCCGAAGTACCAGGCGAACGAGGCGCGGGCGGGGTATCGGGCGACGGAACCCGCAATCTCGGGCATGGGGTGCGACCTCTTGCCGGTCTTCTGGTGGGCATGGACTCCGGTAGTAAACCGCAAGGACCGCCGGGCCGCAAGACTTCCGCGGTCGGCGCCGGGCCGGCTACGCCCCGCGGCGGGCGAGGCGGCGGCGCTGGGCCGCCGAGAGCACCACCTTGCGCAGCCGGATCTTGGTCGGCGTGACCTCGACCAGTTCGTCTTCCTCGATGTACTCCAGCGCGGCCTCCAAGGT
>JANLFZ010000516.1 GCA_024653385.1 Thermoguttaceae bacterium
TCGTGGCCCTTCAGCCGCTGAAGGCCATGGACTACGCCCGGGCCACCACGCAGATCCAGCTTGCCAACGACGACTTCTGTTCGGTGCCGGAGTTCACGGGCGTGGCGGTGCGCATGGGCAAGCGTCCTCCGCCGCTGGTGCTGGGCACGCTCTACGACGACCCGGCCGCCGAGGCCGAGATCGCCGACTGGTGCGACGTGGCCAAGGCCCTCCACGACCTCAAGGGAGCGCGGATCGGGCACTTTGGGCACGTGCTCGAGTCGATGCTCGACATGCACTCCGACCCCACGGCCTTCACCGCGGCCTTCGGCTGCCACATCGTCCAGACCGAGGTCGACGACCTGGTGCGCCTCGAGCGCACGGTCACGCCCGAGGAAATCGAGGCCAAGAAGGCCCAGATCCTCGAGATGTTCGACACGCCGGAGCCCAAGGCCGACCCGATCACGCGCAAGCTGACGGCCGAGGACCTCTTGGTGGCCGCCCGCACCGCCGTGGCCCTCGACAAGTTCATCGACGAGAAGAAGCTCGACGGCCTGGCCTACTACTACGAGGGCGAGCCGAAGAGCGACACGCGGCGCCTGGTGTCGAGCCTGATCGTGGGGAACTCGCTGTTGACCGCGGCGGGCTTCCCCATGTGCGGCGAGTCGGACCTCAAGACCTGCGTGGCGATGCTCATCCTCGATCGCCTCGACATCGGCGGCAGCTTCGCCGAGTTCCACCCCATCGACTTCAAGGAGGGCTTCGTGCTGGTGGGACACGACGGGCCGCACCACATCAACATCGCCGAGGGCAAGCCGGTGCTGCGAAGCCTGATCAAGTACCACGGCAAGCCCGGCTCCGGCGCGAGCGTCGAATTCAAGATCAAGGAAGGCCCGATCACCATGCTCAGCATCGGCCTGACGGCCGCGGGCAAGTTCAAGTTCGTCATTGCCGAGGGCGAGTCGGTCCACGGGCCGATTCCCGCGACCGGGAACACGAACACCCGGGGGTTCTTCAAGCCCGACGTGCGCACCTTTCTCCGCCGCTGGGTGGCCGAGGGTCCGACGCACCACTTCGCGTTGGGCATCGGCCACCGTGCCCACACGATCGCCAAGATCGCCGACGTGTTGGGGCTGGAAAACGCGATCGTCACGGAGAAAGGGTAATGGTCGTTTACGTCTTCCACCGAACCGGTGGCATGCCGCACTTTCCGCACGGCCGTTGCCAGCGCGACGGCACCGACTCGATCGGGTCGTTCGGGTCCGAAGACCGCCGCGCTTTGCAGGTGGCGATCGGGGGAATGCTCGCGAGGTTTCTCGCGTTCGCCGCGATGGTCGCCGGTTTCGCGGACATTTCCGCGGCGGGGGATCCCCCGGTCGAGTACCTGGCCGACGTGCTGTCCCAGCGCGGTGTCAGCGTGGTGACCGGCTGGGGCGAACTGGGGCTCAATACCGCGGTCAAGCCGGCCGATCGACCCGCCAGCCCGCTGCGCATCAAGGACACCACCTACCAACGCGGCCTCGGACACCACGCCAACGGCGAGATCGTGATCGACTTGGAAGGCCAATACCAGACGTTCGAGGCCGAGATCGGCGTGCAATGGCAGGGCGGGCAGAACGTGGCCAGTACGGTGTTTCAGGTATTCGTCGACGGGCAGAAGCGGTTCGATAGCGGCGTGGTTCGGGAAATCGACCCGCCCCGCAAGATCCGCGTGCCGGTCGAGGGCGCCTCGGAGCTTCGCCTGGTAGCGGGCGACGCCGGCGATGGGATCACTTGCGACTGCGCCAATTGGGCCGAGGCCCGGCTGGTTCGCCACCCCTCGCCGCCCCAACCGGCCTCGCCCCCGGCGACCGTCGATATCGCCGCCTTCGCGCGCGTCATGGCCTGGGATCCCCGTCGCACCGAGGGCACCAAGGCGGGACGCGTCGAGGAGTTCCCCGCCGACGATGTGTTCTTGGGGAGCGAGCTGCCGGCCGGGCCGGAGGGACAGTTCACGGTGCCGCGGTTTGCCGGCGGCCTGGGCTGCCTCGGCCTGCAATGGGACGAATCGCGGTACTTGCGCGAGGTGGCGCTCGAGCTTGCCGACTCGGCCGACACGCGTGCCGACACGATCCAGGTCCAGTACTGGACCGGCGAGTCGCCCTGGCAGGGCACATGGAAGCCGCTGGCTTCGCCGGGCGCCGCTCGCGACGGCCGCTTGACCTGGACGTTGAGCTACCGCGACATTCCCCGCGGTACCAACAAGGTCCGCTGGGTCTTCCCGCCGGCCGGGAAACCGGTGGTGGTCAAGATGCTCTCGGCACGCACGCGGTCATCGTGGGCCACGGCGACCATCCGCCTCGAGGCCCGCGCCCCGGCGACCCCGCGAGCCGAGATCGGCGTCTACAACGGCGTTCTGGTCGCGCCGCCGCCTGGCGCGACGGCTCGATCATGTGCGTGGCAGACCTCTACACCCCTTGTGTTGACGGTGCGCCACAGCGTGCCAAGGCCGTACAAGGGCGATCGGACCGTGCTGCGACTGGCCTTTCCGCAGACGGCCTTCGGGGTCGCGATCGAGGATGTGCTCGCCGGCGACGGGGTCTACGTGCCGCACGCCGGCGTGTTCGTCACGCGCGAGCCGGCGCCGGTCGCCCTCGACGAGTACCTGCGGCGCATCGCCGATCGGAAGACGGTGTTGCAACAGGTCCGCACCTCGCCCGACCAGACGTTCGAGCGGGCGATGGCCGCGGTCCACAACCCGGTTCAGGACCTCGGACCGGTCATGCTCTCGCTGGCCTGCGACAACCGCAAGTTCGTCGTCGAGCGCGAGGGGGTGGTGCGGTTCGATCTGCCTGGCGCGCCGGATGCGCCGCCGAAGGACATTCCCAACCACGCCCGATTGGTGCCGCAATTCGGGTCGGGGACAAGCCGCCGGATCACCCGCGCGCTTCACGGGGGCTGGCTGCCGATGCCGGTGACGACGGTGGTCGATCGCGGCGTGGTGTACCGGCAACGCACGTTCGTGGCGCCCTGCGGCGAGACCGACACGCCCAAGCGCCTAGGCGCGCCGGTCGACGCCGCGTGCGTGGTCGAGTTCCGCATCGAGAACCCGCAATCCAATGCGGCCGAGGCGGTCATTCGTCTGGCGTTGGCGCGCGACCAGGCCGCTCCCCCCGGCTTGCGCGGTTCGTTGCGCGAACTGCTGGATCTTCGGGTGGAGGGGGATCCGGGGCCCTTGGCCGTGCGGCCCGAGGGCGACGGTTTCGTGATCTCCGGCACGCTCGCGCCACGTGGCGTGGCCCGCGTGTGGGTGGCCATTCCCGCCTCGAAACCCGCGGCCCGAGACGCGGCGCGCCGGCTCTCGATCGACCAGCTCGCCGATCGCGCCGAGCGGCATTGGCGCGCGGTCATGGAACCGGCGATCGAGGTCGAACTGCCCGATCGGTTCCTCACCAACGTGATCCGCGCGTCGCAGGTCCACTGTCTCCTGGCCGCGCGCAACGAGGACCAAGGCGCCCGAATCGCGCCATGGATCAGCTCCGACCGCTACGGGCCTCTGGAGAGCGAGGCGAACTCGATCGTGCGCGGCATGGGCCTTTGGGGCCACGACGACTTCGCCCAGCGCGGCCTCGACTACTTCATCCGGCGCTACAACCCGGCCGGCTTTCTGACCACCGGATACACGATGGTGGGCACGGGCTGGCACCTCTGGACGCTAGCCGAGCACTTCGACCGCACGCAGGATACGGCCTGGGCACGGCGGATCGCGCCCGAGGTTGCCCGCGTGTGCCGGTGGATCGTGCGCCAGAGAGCGAAGACGAAACGGCTCGATTCTCGCGGCCAGCCGGTCCCCGAATACGGGCTGATGCCGCCCGGCGTCACGGCCGACTGGAACCGCTACTCGTACCGTTTCTTCAACGACGCCCAGTACTGCACCGGGTTGGCGGCGGCGGCCAGGTTTCTGGCGGCCGTGGGCCACCCCGAGGCGGAGCGTTTCGCGGCCGAGGCACGCCAGTACCGCGAAGACCTCGTTCGGGCGTACCGCTGGACCCAAGCCCGCTCGCCCGTCGTTCGGCTGGCCAACGGCGCGTGGGTGCCCTATGCCCCTTCGATGCTCGACGCGTTCGGCAATGTCGAGGACTTCTTCCCCGGCGAGGACTGGAACCGGAGTTGGGCCGGCAGCGTCGAGATCGGCGCCCACCACCTCGCGGCCAACGGGATCCTCGATCCCGCCGCGCAAGAGACCTCCTGGATGCTCGACTACCTGGAGGACCACCAGTTTCTCCGCTCGGGCATGGGCGACTATCCCGAGGAGAAGAACCGACGCGATCCGTTTTGCCTCGGCGGCTTCGCCAAGGTGCAGCCGTACTACGGCCGCACGGCTGAGATCTTCGCGGCGCGCGACGAGGTGAAACCG
>JANLFZ010000517.1 GCA_024653385.1 Thermoguttaceae bacterium
GACGAAAAGGGGCAAGGCCAGGCCCGCACCGCCGCCCGCGAGAAACCCGCGCCGCGTCAGCCTCGAAAGCGCCATGATGATTCTCCTTGTAGCACAATGTACGTCGGCAGGCCGTGCTGCCATCAGATCTCCCAGGGCGACCGGCGCGACCGGTCGAGCAGGCGGTTGGCCTCGCTGTCGTCGACGAACGCCTTGGCCCGATCGAGGTAGCGCCGATCGACGTCGCACACGGCCCGCACCTGGCAGCCCGGATCGGCGATAAAGCCCTGAAGCAGCGACCCCCAGCAACCGGTGAATCCCTTCCACCCCAGGCCGATGAAACCCATGGCGATGCGGTTGCTTGGCGCGGGCCGGCCGATGCCCAAGGCCGTCGCCGGGATGAGGCACGGCGCAGCAACGGCGGCCCATCGAAGGAACCGCCGGCGCAAGATGCGGGGTGATCGGCTCACAAGGAAACTCCACAAGGGCAGCCCGGTCGGTTGGCGTCGGCAGGTTCGCGCCAGGCGACGCGACCAAGGGCTGCGCGGCAGGATGGCGTCACTTCTTGGGGAAGAACGGGAACAGCCGGCGGATCTCCTCGGCGTTGGGGCGTCGCCCGTACTCGCAGATCTCGAAGGCCTCGGCGTAGCGGATTTCCTTCCCCTGCTCTTCGCCGTACAACTCGATGAGCTTCGCCCGGAAGCGGTTCGCCGTGTTTTCCGAGCGCGCGCGGAAGCCCCGGGCGGCTCGCTCGGCCCGAACCTTGCGCTCCGCGTCGTCCTTGGGGTACGGCCCGTTGGCGCCCCCTTCGACGAACTGCGATTCCATCATCACCAGGGCCTCGACCTTCCGGTCGATCACCTCGTCGATGGCCACGACGATGTCGGGTCGAAACGGGTTGGGCCGCTCGAAGCCGTCTTCCGAGTACAAGAACACGGGATTGCCGCGCAGATACGGCGTCTCGGGGCAGAAGAACGGCACGGTGACCATGTACGCCGAGTCCTGCACCAGCACGCCCGTGTACCGATGGTCGGGGTGATAGTCGTTCGGCCGGTGGGCAATGACCACGTCGGCGGCCCATTGGCGGATGGCGCGCGTGATCTGGCGGCGGTACTCGAGGGTGGGCTCGAGTTCGCCGTCGTGGATGTCGAGGATCTTGGTCGCCACGCCCAGGTGCTTGTCGGCCGCCAGGGCCTCGGCCTTGCGCCGGGCAGCCAACTCGGCCCCGTAGATGCGCGAGTGCCCGATGTCGCCATTGGTCGTCGAGACGAACTGCACATGGTGCCCCTGCGCGGCCCAGAGGGCCCCGACACCCCCGGCACGGATCTCGCAATCGTCGGGATGGGCTCCAAACACGATCACACGTACCTTGCCGTCGGAAGGTCTTTGCGCCTCGGGCGGCGCCTTGGCCGGCTCCGCGGCCAGGGCAACCACGGCCACCGCGGCCCACGCCAACCCCACCACCGTACCCAAGATCGAACGCGACAACCTGTTCATGGCGATTCTCCGCAACGAGGACCGGTTCACGTGCGGTTCACCCTAGCCGCGGCGGGCACGGCGGTCAAGACGCCGCGGCCAGGCGAACCCCGCGACCAGCCCGTTCTTGCGGCCCCGGGGGAATTGCAGCCGTTCGTGGGCCGTGGACGGGGAATTGCCGAAGCACCTCGCGCCGTCTACACTGGTTTACCCTGTTTCCGAGAGTTCGTTTCCAAGACTCTGGTCCGCGCGTTCGCGGGAGCATCCAGACGTAAGGAGCCACGCCGTGCAAGCTCGAACAGTCGTCGTCCATTGCCTCTTGATGGGGTTTCTTGCCATGCCCGCGCCGGCTTCGGCGGCGACCCGAGCGATGGCTCCGCGCGAGGTCGTCTCGCTCGACGGGACGTGGCACATCGAGCAGGGCGGCATGGACGCCCTGCCGAAGCAGTTCACGCACACCGTTGCGGTGCCGGGGCTGGCCGACATGGCTAAGCCGGCCTTCCAGGACGTGGGCAAGAAAAGCCCGCTGCGCGAGGCGTTCTGGTACCGGCGGACCTTCACGCTCGACCGGCCCCTGCCCGACGTGGCGATCCTCAAGATCCACAAGGCCCGCTACGGCACCAAGGTCTGGCTTAACGGCAAGCCGGCGGGCGAGCATCTGCCGTGTTTCACGCCGGCGCTGTTCGACGTGCGGAAGCTGCTTCGGCCGGCGGGCCAGGAAAACGAGATCGTCATCCGCGTGGGGGCGCACCGCGAGGCGCTGCCGCAGGACATGCCGACCGGCTGGGACTTCGAGAAGTACCTGTACATCCCAGGGATTTACGATTCGGTCGAGCTGATCCTCACCGGGGCTCCCTACATTTCCAACGTGCAGACCGTGCCCGACCTCGCGGCCAAGCGGGTTCGCGTGGTCGCCGAGATTCAGGCCGGCGAGAAGCCCGGCGCGGTGGAGTTGGCGGCCGAGGTCGCCGAGGCTGCGGGCGGAAAGCGCGCAGGCGCGGCCAAGAGCGAGAAACCGATCCGCATCGAAGCCGGCCAACTCGCCAAGGCCGAGCTGACGGTGCCGATCGAGGGCTGCCGCCTCTGGTCGCCCGAAGACCCGTTCCTCTACGAACTGCGCCTTGCGGCCGGCCAAAGCGATGCGGTGAAGGTGCGGTTCGGCATGAGATCGTTCCGGTTCGATCCGAAGAGCATGCGCGCGGTGCTCAACGAGAAGCCGTATTACCTGCGCGGCACCAACGTTACCGCGTACCGCTTCTTCGAAGACGTCCTGCGCGGCGACAAGCCGTGGCGGGCCGAGTGGGTCCGCCGGCTCCACCGGCAGTACAAGACGATGCACTGGAACGCGATCCGCTACTGCATCGGCTTTCCGCCCGAAATCTGGTACGACATCGCTGACGAAGAGGGCTTCTTGATCCAGGACGAGTTTCCCATCTGGCTCTTGGACAAAGCTCCCGAGAACCCCAAGGCCGAGAAGATCATCCCCGAGTACACGGCCTGGATGCGCGAGCGGTGGAACCATCCCTGCGTGGTCATCTGGGACGGCCAGAACGAAAGCCACACGGCCGAGACGGGCAAGGCGATCCAGGCCGTGCGCCACTTGGATCTGTCGAACCGGCCATGGGAGAACGGCTGGGCCGCGCCGCAGAGCCCGACGGATTGCGTCGAGTCGCACCCGTACCTCTTCATCCGCGGCTGGATGGGCAAGAATCCGTTCAAACTGAGCGAGTTGGCCAAAACGCCGGGCACGCCGCACCTCAACAACCAGCAGCAGAAGTTCCGCGTGCCGGTGGTGATCAACGAGTACTGCTGGCTGTGGCTTAACCGCGACGGCAGCTTCACGTGCCTGACCGACAAGGTGTACGAGAGCATCTTGGGCCCGAACTCGACCGTGCCCGAGCGACGTCGCATCCACGCCCGATACGTGGCCGCCCTGACGGAGTTCTGGCGTTGCCACCGCGAGGCGGCCGGGGTGCTGCATTTCTGTGGCTTGGGGTACTCGAGGCCGGGCGACAAGCCCCGGCCCGAGGGCGGCGCCACCTGCGACGACTTCCTCGACCTCGAACGGCTCGACTTCGAGCCGCTCTTCGAGCAGTACGTGCGCGAGGCGTTCAACCCCGTGGGCCTGATGCTCGACTTCTGGGCCGAAGAAGCCCCGGCCGGCGCGCGCCGTCCGGTGAAGGTCTTCGTCATCAACGATCTGGAACCCGAGTGGAAGGGCGAGGTCCGCGTCGGGTTCGCGCGCGACGGCCGCACCGGCACGCCCCAGGCGCAGCCCTGCACGGTCGAGGGCTACGGGCGCACGATCCTCACGTTCGACGTGCCGTTCCCCGCGGAACCCGGCAAGTACACGTTCTCGGCCGAACTCACCGACGCCGAGGGCCGAAGGGTGCGGAGCCTGCGCGACCTGAAGATCGTCGCGCCCAAGTGACATCGCCCGGCGTGCAACCCTTCCCAGGCCGAAGGGGACGGTCCCAGGTTCGCGCTTTTGCGCTGCGAACATCGGGATAGTCCCCGAAAACGGTTGCGCCGCTGTCGTGGGGCGAGTCTAAATGCTGACCGATCCCAGTGCCGGGTACTCGGCCACGTGGACCATCTCGGTGATCTTAAGCCCGAGTTGGTAGAACCCGGCTCCCATCGGATTGAGGTGCTTGGCCTCGGCCCGGGCGAACTTCATCGCGCCCTCGAAGCGGAAGCCCAAGATCACCTCGTCGACCGCGCGCGGCTCGTGCAACACGAGCGAGACTCCCGTGGCGTTGAATTCCTTCGACACCGCCGCGAAAACCCGCTCGATGGCAGGCCGCTTCTTCTCCAGCGGGATCACCAGCACCACGACCGTCAGGTTCACCCGGGTCTCGAGCCGCGGGCCTTCGTCGAGGCCGCGCACCTCCGGGCAGTTATTGTTGAC
>JANLFZ010000518.1 GCA_024653385.1 Thermoguttaceae bacterium
GCCGATACTCCATCTTGTCGGGAGGGGGGATGGGCCCTACAATCGCGCTAGTCGCCGCCCGTGGACCCACGCTTCGCCCCCCCCCAAAAAGAGCGAATACCCGAATGCCTCGGAAAGTCATCCTCGATGTGGATCCCGGGATCGACGACGCGCTGGCACTGTGCATGGCCCTATTCGATCCCCGGCTGGAGGTCGTCGCAGTAACAGCCGTGGGTGGTAATGTCCCCCCTCAGCAGGCGACCCGCAACGTCCAAGCCATTGTCGAGCAGCTCGATCCGCCGCGGTTGCCGCGCCTTGGCGCGGCGTCTCCACCGGATGCCGGCTTGCCTGTCGATAGCCGACACCTGTATGGAATCGACGGTCTGGGCGATGTCGAGATTCAGGTCGCCGAACTGCGAGCCCCGCATCCCTCAGAGAAGATTATTTGCGACGAGGTTCGGGCAGCTCCGGAAGAGGTCACCCTCGTGGCGTTGGGGCCGCTGACGAATATCGCGAGGGCCTTCCAGCGCGATCCGGAACTGCCGTCTTTGGTCCACCGGATCGTGATCATGGGGGGCACGGTCAGCGGGTCCGGCAACATCACGCCCGCGGCAGAGTTCAATATCTTCTGCGACCCGGTATCCGCCCGGGCCGTGTTTCGATCTCGGTCCACAAAGACCCTGGTGCCGCTGGATGTTACGAACCGGGTGATCCTGACCTTCGATTTTCTCAGCCAATTGCCGGCTGAATCGACGCGCGTGGGCAAATTTCTCCGCCGTATCCTACCGCCGGCGTATCGCGCCTATCGCCAGGAATGGGGATTGGAGGGCATCCACGCCCACGACACCGTGAGCTTGGTGGCCGTGACCAATCCCGAGTTGTTCAAGACCCAGGAGATGGCCGGCGACGTCGAAACCCGGGGCGAGTTGACCAAGGGGGCCACCGTGTTCGATCGCCGCCGCGCCCCCGCGTGGCGGTGCAACATGGAAGTGGCCACCGACATGGATGCCGAGAAGGTGGTCGCAGAGATCCAAAGAAACCTGGCGCACGCGGGCAAGTGTACTGCCTAGCCATCGTCGGTGGGCATGGGGCTCGCTCCCCTTGAGATGACCTCGCAATAGTCCGTCGGCTTTCCTGCCCGAGCGGGTCAACAGGCCTCTGGCGCGTTGGGGTGACTTCGCATCGTCGCCCTCGGGAAGTGCTCCGCCACGACGCTTCGGAACTCGTCTTCGGTGGTGACCGTGCTGATGGCCATTCGAAAGAGCCTCGCGCCGGGTTGGCCGTGGGCATAACAACAGGCATAGCGCCGCATGAGGACCGTGCCTCGTTCGACCCCGAACCGTTCGACGATCTTCCGGTAGTGTTCCAGAAGCAATTCGCGCTGCTGGTCGAGCGTGGGGTCCGGCGGGACGGGCTGGCCGGCAAGGGCCGCTTGTGCCTGGCGGAAGAGCCACGGGCGGCTGAGCGCGCCCCGGCCGATCATCACCCCGTCGACGCCATACCGGCGAAACGCCTCGGCCACCTGGTCGGCGGTCCTCAGATCGCCGTTGCCCACCAGCGGCATGTGGCGAAGCCGCGGCTTGATCTGGGCAATCGCGTCCCAATCGGCCGACCCGCGGAAGAGGTCCTTGGCCGTGCGCCCGTGGACCGTCACGGCCGCCCCGCCCGCGTCTTCCACCGCCTGGGCGACGTCGATCGCGTTGATCGTGTCGCGCGTGCAACCCAGGCGAATTTTCGCGGTCACGGGCGTGGGCCGGCAGGCTTCAACCACGCGTGCGACGAGTCGACCCACGCGGTCCGGATCGCGCAAGAGGTACGACCCGCTCTTGGCACGCTCGCAAATGTCGCGGACCGGGCAACCGAAATTGATGTCGACCACGCTGACCTGGAACTCACGGGCCAGGCGTGCGCCGACCGCGGCGAGGTTCTCGGGGTCGTTGTCCCAGATCTGGGCGGCCAGCGGACGCGGCTCGTCGCGCACGCCCCAGAGGCGGTCGGGGAGTTCGTGGTCGCGGGCTTCCATGTGCAGAAAGCCCCGGGCGCTGATCATCTCGGTCGCCGGAAGTCCCACCCCGCCCAATTGCCGCACGATCTGGCGGAATGCGTAATTGGTGAACCCCGCCATGGGCGCCTGGAGCACCGGAGGATCGACGAGCACTGGGCCGATGCGCAAGGGTCGAACCCCCGCGGGGCGCACGGCCGCGTCGACGGCAATCGCCACCGGAGAAGGCGATGGCACCGCGTCCTCCCCTCACGCCCGCGGCGTGAACTGGAAGTTCCGACTCTGGTTGAAGAACTCCAAGGGGTTGTCGTAGACCAACTTGCGGATCACCGACTCGGGATGGCCGCGGCGACGCATGACGAGGATGAAGTCGGGCACGGCCGACGGACGCGACGGCCCCCAGTCGGCCGACGAGTTCACGAGGATCCGCTCCGGACCGTAGACCTCGACCATGTCGGCCGCCCGCTCGGGCGTGGCCTTCGTGGTGGGGTAGAGGGTGATCCCGGCCCAGTACCCCTCGTCCAACGCCAGCCGAATCGTGTGCTCCTCGCAATGGTCGATGCACACCCGGCTTCGATCGACGCGCGCGTCGCCGCGGAGCAGGTCGAGGATCATCCGCGTGCCCGCATACTTGTCGGCCAGGTGGGGCGTGTGGAAGAGCATCTGCTCGTTCCGCTGTGCCGCCAGGTCGATCAACCGCTCGAGCGTGGCGACCTCGTTCTTCGTGTTCTTGTTCAAGCCGATCTCGCCGATTCCCAGCACGTTGGGCCGGTCGAGGAATTCAGGAAGGCAGGCGATCACCTCCCGGGCCAACTCCGTGCGCTCCGCCTCCTTGGCGTTGACGCCCAGCCAGCAGTAGTGCGCCAGTCGGTACTGGGCGCACCGCTTGGGCTCCCATTCGGTCAACTGGCGGAAGTAGTCGTAGAAGCTGTTGACTCCGCTGCGGTCGAAGCCGGGCCAGAAGGCAGGCTCGCCAACCACCACACAGCCCATCTTGGCCAATAGCTCCAGATCGTCGGTGGTCCGGGACGCCACGTGGATGTGCGGATCGAAGAAGTACATGGCCGGCCTCCGCTAGTTCCGCCAGTTGGGATCGTACGGCAGGGAGAAGATCAATTGGATGCGCTCCACCCGGTCCTGGCGGCCGTCGGCCCCGGCGAGAAATTCCAGGCTTTGCCGGACTTGGGCCATGCGCGGGTCGGCCGCCACCGAACCTTCGGCCCGCGCAATCCGATCGAGCGCCGCGGCGACTTCCAAGAGTTTCCCACGCAAGGAAAGGAACTCTCGTTCAAACACCTCGGTGGCTCCAGAAGCCATCGGCATCGCACACCTCCCGTCTGGCAGACTTCGCGTTGCCACTTGGTCCGTTCGGTTCAGTTTTAACGCCTGGAGGGCGAAAATCAAGTACGCCGGTAGAACGGCTAGCCTGCGCGACCGGTCGGATCCCACCGAAAACGACGGGAATGTCCTATACTTCTCCGGAGGATAGCCGCGCCGTGAACCAAGGCTTGGACATCACATTCCAGTGGCTCGCCCAAACCGACAACGAGGCGGCCGACTCGCTCTTGATCGAGGCGTTGGATAGTCCGCACGCGGCCATTCAGAAGGCGGCGTTGGCGGCCATCCTGAGGCGCTCCAGTCCGGCGGGTCACCGCGAGGTACTCAGCCGGTTGGACCGTGTCGACGAGCAGTGGAAACCCATCATCGAGCGGCACCGCGCGCGCTTGGCCCCTGCGCTGCGCTCGGCCATGATTGGGCCGGACCCCCGGCTGTGCGCCAATGCCTGCCACGCGGCCGTTTGGTTCCGCGAATATGACCTGGTCCCCGCCTTGCTCAATGCCCTGGAAGACCATGCGAATCCCAACGGCGACTTGTTGGCCCGGACGCTGTCGGACCTGGTGCGGCTGTTGTGCGAGGAGCTGGCCGGCTCGCGGGACGACCGGCGGCGCGACGATCCGCAATTGGTCCGGCGTCGGATGGTCGCGGCGCTGGAGAACTCGGTGAAACGGTTCGCCCGGCACCATCGTCGGGAGGTGGTCGAGGCGTTCGCGGCGCTGGTCTACCGCGACAATATCACGCTCAAGCAAGTGCTCGAGAACCCGCACCATGCCGCGTTCGTCACGCTGATGGATCTCTTGGCGCGCAGTCCCCAGGGCGGCATCATCCGGCTGTTGCTGAGTTTCCTCGACGATCCCCAAGCGCCCAGAGCCGCCTTGTCGGTCGTGGCGCGCCGAAGCGATCCCAAGTTCGTCGCGCACCTGCTGCGCCGGATCGGCAGCGAGCCGTCGTCGGCCGTGGCCCACAACTTGAAGCGGATCGAGTCGATCGCCCGCGACCATGGGCTGCTTGCCGACGGCCGCACGCCGATCCGGCTCGCGG
>JANLFZ010000050.1:0-19733 GCA_024653385.1 Thermoguttaceae bacterium
CTTCGACCCGCTCGACCATGTGCCCGATCTGCTCGGCGTTAGCGCCCTTCTTCATGACGACGATCATTGCAGGACTCCTTGGGTTTTGGGGCGGGCGAATTGCCGGCCCGGTTCGCGGAAAAAACAAAAAAAGCCCTGGGATCCATGCGGGTCCCAGGGCTTCTTGGTGTGCGTCGTTGGTCAGGTTCTCAGACTACGAACCACCTCCGGCCCGGCGACCCGGCGGGCGAAAATAAAACCAGAACCGATAGGTGGCGTGTGCGAGAGTCATGCTCAGGATTATCGTCACACGAGGCCGGACGACTTCCTTCTCTTTATGTATTCTGGCCGAAACGGCGAGCATTGCAACCCCAATTTCAGGGTAGACGCACCCTCGCGTAGCGGATCGTCAGCGGGTCGCCGGCCGCCGGACCGAGCAGGTCCAAGGTGGCCGAGGGCGCCGAACCCGCACGGGGCGTCGCGGTGAAGAACGAGGTCATCGGATGCACGAGGGGCACGCGAACCGGTGCGGAGGGCGTCCCACCAGGCAGGATCTCGAAGAGCCGATTCTCCGCGACCCTCTTGCCCGGCCCTTCCGAGCCGCTGACGTAGCAGAACACGAAGAGCCGGCCGTCGGGGGTCGGGTGGAACCTTGCGCCGGAGGCGACGAGCCCCGGCCTGCCCTCCACGGCCTCGAGGAGCGTGCGCCGCAACGTGATTTGGCCATCGCGGATGACCGCATAGTTCAATGCGTGCGACTGTTTCTCGCCCGGGAAAAACTTCTCGCGCAATCGCTCGTCGATGGCCCGCTCGGTCCACAAGAGGTGGGCCGCGCCGTCCGGAGCGACCCAGAGATCGGCGGGCATGATCCAGCCGCACGTCTTGTCGCGCGTGGCGATCTCCTGCCACGGCTCGAACTTGCCCGAAGCGATGTCCTTGCTGTACGTGTAGAAGAGCCGCCGGAAGTCGAAGTCCCAGCCCTGGCCCGTGAGCTGCCTCTTGTACGCCCGCCACGCCGAGTTCGGCTCCTCGATGTCGCTGACGCCGCAAAAATGGAGCCTGCGCTGGTTCAAGGCCACGTTCGGATAGCAGATCCGCACGGCTCGCGGCTTCTCGTATTCCTTGCCGAACGGCCAGACGAGCTTGCCGCGGGCCGACCATTTGCCGTCCTTGTCGCGGAAGGCCCACTCGGCATGGGTGTAACCGACGTTCTGGAACAGCACCAGCTCGCGCCCCGGGCCGTCGGCCGCCAGGCTGCGGTACGAGTGCTCGGTAAACGCGGGCTGCCCTTCCCAGCCCGGCAGTAGGGTCTCGAACGGAGCTTTCGGATCGGCGGGATTGAACTGGAGGATCTCCGGTCGCGCGGGACCGGCGGCCACATTCGGGTCGACCACCAGCGTGGGATTGGCCGAAAGGAACAGAGGTCCCCCGTGGAAAGCCGCCAGCGGGCAGGGCTCGCGGGTCCGGCCAACCCGGTCGGCCTGCTGGAGTTCCCAGCCTTGGCTGGTCCGCTTGAACAACAGCCACCGGCAATTGTTCATCGGCTTGACGCCCGAGAGCGTCTCCAGGCCGCTGGCAAACACATCGTCGCCGATTCGCACCAGGCAGGTCGAGCCGCTGCACCACATGGGGCCGGCTCCATTGCCGGCCGGTTGGTAGCGGTAGACCTCTTCTTCCACCTCGACCACCGGCACAAGGGACGTCGGCGAGGGGGACTTCGGCTCGGCGCCGAGAGCCGGCACGGCCGAAAGAAGGAGCAAGAGCATGGGGACCGCGCGCTTCATCGTCGTTCTCCGCATCCAGGTTCGACGGCGGCATTGTAGCCCGATGGGTCCCCCGAGGGCAATCGCCGCGGACACGTGGCGAGCCTGGCTCCGGCGGCGGGACGGTGCGGCGCATCGGCCTCGTGCGGTTCGCGCACGGCGCCGGGTTGCAACATGCCCCGGTTCCCGAACGCGACGCCACTCAGCTATAATCGTCGTGCGTTACAGGGTCCGGCGGAGAAGCATTCTTCCTTCGCGACATTTCGGCCCAAGAGGCAACGAGTCGGTGGGGCTTCGCGAAGCGTCACGCGACGAGCGGGGAATAGGGGTATTCCAATGAGAACCGTGGGACGGAACGTGCTGGGGCCCGGCCTGATCGTTCTCGTCGGGCTGGTTGCCGGGTGCCGCGATTCGTCGAGGGCCGGCTTGAAATCGACTGCGTCCTCGCCGCCAGGGGCCGCGGGCATCGGTTCCGCCGGGAGTTCGCGGGCCGACTACGCGGAACAGCGCCAGCAGTTTCGCACGAAGCTCCTGCGCCGCGGGCCGTCGCCGCAGCCGGGCGAACCGCTCGAGACGCCATTCGGGGCCCAGCGCATCACGTACCGCTCGGGCGATTTGACGCTCACGGCGTTTGTCGATCCGCCTCCCGCAGACGGCCGGAAGCGGCCCGCTGTCCTCTTCCTCCACGGCGGGTTCGCCTTCGGCGCGGAAGACTGGGAGATGCCCCAGCCGTTTCGTGCCGCGGGCTACGTGGTGATGGTGCCGGTGCTCCGCGGGGAGAACGGCCAGCCGGGCGCCTTCTCGGCGTTCTACGACGAAGTCGACGACGTCGTGGGCGCCGCCGAGGCGCTGGCCGGCCTGCCCTATGTCGATCCTGCCCGGATCTTCCTGTCGGGCCACAGCGCCGGCGGGACCCTGGCGTTGTTGGCCACCATGACCTCGAAGCGGTTCCGGGCGGCCACGTCGCTATCGGGTTCGCCCGACCTGATGAACGTCGTGCGGGAACAGCCCGAGTTGGTCGTCTTCGATGCCTCGAATCCCCGGGAACTCGAACTCCGCTCGGCGGTGGTGTACGCGGGCAGCTTCCAGTGCCCGGTGCGCATGTACTACGGCAGCATGGAGTTCTGGGCGGCCGACCCCTCCGCGAGGACGGCGGCGCTGGCCAGGCAGCGTGGACTCGATGTCGAGGCGGTCATGGTTCCCGGCGATCACTTCAGCTCGGTTCCGCCGGCGATCGCCAAGAGTATCGAGTTTTTCGGCAAGCATGGATCGATGTGAAAGGAATGCCGTCATGCGCGTTTGGCCGGGCCGAGCATATCCCCTGGGCGCGACCTGGGACGGGAGCGGGACGAACTTCGCCCTCTACTCCGAAAACGCCACCAAGGTCGAACTGTGCCTGTTCGACTCGGCAGAGGCCGCGCACGAGTCGGCCCGTATCGCCCTGCCGGAAAACACCGACCTGGTCTGGCACGGGTACTTTCCGGACGTGCTGCCCGGGCAGCTCTACGGGTTTCGCGTCCATGGGCCGTACGCGCCGAAGGAAGGGCACCGCTTCAACCCGAACAAGGTCCTGCTCGATCCCTACGCCAAGGCGGCGGTCCGCGAGCCCAAGTGGTGCGACGCCATGTGGGGCTACCGCCTCGGTGACCCCCAGGCCGACCTCTCGTTCGACGACCGCGACAACGCGGCGCATGCGCAGCTCGGGGCGGTGATCGACGAAGCCTTCACCTGGGGAGACGACCGCCCGCCCGACATCCCCTGGAACAACACCCTGATCTACGAGGTCCACGTCAAGGGGTTCACGAAGCTTCACCCCGACGTGCCGGAAAAACTGCGCGGCACCTACGCGGGCTTGAGTTCCGAGGCGGCCATCGACTATCTCAAGAAGCTGGGCATCACGGCGGTGGAACTCTTGCCGGTCCACGAGCACGTCGACGAGCGGCACTTGTTGGACAAGGGGCTTTCGAACTACTGGGGCTACAACACGATCGGCTTCTTCGCCCCGGAAAACTCGTACGCCTCGACCTCCAGTCCGGCCGACATGGTCCGCGAGTTCAAGACCATGGTCCGCAACCTGCACGCGGCCGGGATCGAGGTGATCCTCGACGTGGTGTACAACCACACCGCCGAAGGGAACCACCTCGGGCCCACCTTGTCGTTCCGGGGCATCGACAACGCGTCCTACTATCGCCTCGTCGAGAACGACCCGCGGTACTACATCGACTTCACCGGTTGCGGCAACACCTTCAACATGCGCAACCCACGCGTGCTGCAACTGATCATGGACAGCCTGCGCTACTGGGTGCTGGGGATGCACGTCGATGGCTTTCGCTTCGATCTGGCCAGCACGCTGGCCCGGGAACTGCACGAGGTGAACATGCTCGGCGCGTTCTTCGACATCATCCACCAGGACCCCGTGCTCTCGCAGGTCAAGCTGATCGCCGAGCCGTGGGACTTGGGGGCCGGGGGCTACCAGGTCGGGAACTTCCCGCTGTTGTGGTCGGAGTGGAACGGCAAGTACCGCGACACGATGCGCCACTTCTGGAAGGGCGACGGGGGCTACGTCGCCGAGTTCGCCACGCGCTTCTGCGGATCGAGCGATCTGTACGAGTGGTCCAGCCGCCGGCCCCACGCCAGCGTGAACTTCGTCACCTGCCACGACGGCTTCACCCTGAACGACCTCGTTTCGTACGACAAGAAACACAACGAGGCCAACGCCGAGGACAACCGCGACGGCGCCGACGATAACATCAGTTGGAACTGCGGCGTCGAGGGCCCCACCGACGACCCGGCGGTCAACGCCCTGCGCGAGAAAAAGAAACGGAGCTTTCTGGCGACGCTCTTCTTCTCGCAGGGCGTGCCGATGCTCTTGGCGGGCGATGAGATCGGCCACAGCCAGCGCGGCAACAACAACGCCTACTGCCAGGACAACGAACTGGCGTGGTTGCACTGGGACTTCGACGAAAAGCAGCAAGCACTCCTGCGCGACGTGCGGCGGATGATCCGCATCTTCCACGAGCAGCCCGTCTTCCACCGCCGCCGGTTCTTTCACGGCAAGGCCATCCACGGCGCCGAGGCCGCGGAAATCTCGTGGCTCGATCCTGCCGGCGCCGAGATGTCCAGCGACGCCTGGCACAAGTCGTTCGTGCGTTGCCTGGGCGTGCTCTTGCGCGGAGGCAAGATCGACGTCAACGAGCGCGGCGAGCCGATCTTCGGCGATACGATGCTCCTGTTGTTCAACGCCGACCACGGGATGACGATCCCCTTCACGCTGCCGCCGACCGACGGCGGCGAGCCTTGGGAACTATTGCTCGACACGGCCCGCCCCGAGTCGGATTGCTGCGAGCCGGGCCACAAGTCGTACTCGCTGGAGCCCTGCTCGGCGGCCGTCTTCCGTTCGAAGCTGCCGCGCCCGGACGAAGAGTCGCTCTGAGGCCGGCGGTTGGACACACCGCGTGGGCCTTTCGGGCGGTGTTGCCGAGGTTCCGCCAAGGATCAAGCAGATGCTCAGAAGTGCATGTCCCGCGCGTCGGTCTCCTGGATCCGGCGCAGTCGCGCGATCAGTTCGCGCTTGCGGGGCGACTCGGGCATGCGCTCGAGTTCCGCCTCGATCCGCCGCTGGCACGCCTCGTACGTCTCGCGCGAGGCGTAGTCGACCAGGTACTCCATGAGCGTGGTCAGGGCGTTGGGCGTGCAGAAATTCTGAATGAACCCGGGAATGGCGAACTCCATGAAGTGCTCGCCGGTGCGCCCCAGCCGGTAGCACGCGGTGCAGAAGCTGGGGATGTACCCGTCGGCCGCCAGCTCGCGCATCACCTCGTCGAGCGAGCGGATATCGCCCAGCTCGAACTGCTCGCGCTGGATGCATTGCGTGTCGCCCGCCTCGGTGTAGCCGCCCAGCTCGATGCGGCTGCCCGCGTCGATCTGCGACACGCCGAAGGCCATCACCTCGCGGCGCAACGGGCCGGGCTCGCGGGCCGTGAGGATCAGGCCCGTGTACGGCACCGCAAGCCGAAGGATGGCGATCAGACGCTTGAAGTCGTCGTCGCTCACCCGGTACGTGTCCTCCAGGCGCACGCCGCTGGCCGGGCGGAGCCGGGGGAAGCTGATCGTGTGCGGCCCGACGCGGTAGTGCCGTTGCAGGTGCAAAGCGTGGCTGACCAGCCCGAGGACCTCGAACCGCCAATCGTACAACCCGAACAAGGCCCCGATGCCCACGTCGTCGCAACCGGCCTCGATGGCGCGGGCCACGCCGTCCAGGCGCCAGAGGTAATCGCTCTTGCGCGTCCTGGCCGGATGCACCCGAGCGTACGTGGGGTGGTGGTAGGTCTCTTGGAAGATCTGGTACGTGCCGATGCCCGCCGCCTTCACGGCCGCGTAGCCTTCGTGGTCCAAAGGGGCCGCGTTGAGGTTCACGCGGCGGATCGCCGCGCGCTGCACGCGCACCGAATACACCCGCCGCACGCAGTCGGCGATAAACGGCGGATCGTACCGGGCGTGCTCGCCGAAGACCAGAATCAGGCGCTTGTGACCCACGCGCAACAGGGCCTCGACCTGCTGACGAAGTTCGTCGGCATCGAGCGTGCGGCGGATCTGCTCGCGGTTCGATCGGCGAAACGCGCAGTACTGGCAGTCGTTGGTACACTCGTTGCCCACGTAGAGCGGAGCGAACAGCACGATCCGGTTGCCGTAGACATCGCGCTTGAGCCGGCGCGCCGCCTCGAAAATCTCCTCGACCATTTCCGGCTCGTCGGCGGCCAGGAGCACCGCGGTCTCCTCGACGGAAAGCGGCTCCTTGGACAGGCTCTTGGCGAGCACCTCGCGGACCTCGGCGGGATCTGCCCGGCGGTTCAGCAGGGCCTCGAGGTACGCCTCGTCGATGAAGTCGACGGCGCTGGCGCTGAGCTTTCGCGAATCGGCAACCCACGACATGCGATCGATCCTCTTTCTTCTTCCTTTTCCGCGTGGACTAGGAACCGACCGGCTCGCGGCGCCCGCGGCGGTTCGGCGAATCGCCCCGGCCCGTGCCCACGGTGCGACCCAAGGCGATAATCCTCGCGTGGAGGCAACTCGAGCAGCCCTCGGCCGTCTCACGCAGGCAAACCTTGTTGGGGTAGATCTCATAGTGGACGCGGTACTTGGGGGGCGTCAAGTTCGGCATCACGACGTTCGCCCCGCGCACCAGCCCGAGTTCGCGGCCGTCGCGCGGGTTGAGCGTCGCCAGGGCCGTCGTGCTGGGGATGTTCGCCCGGGGACACACCAGCCGGGCCAGGGCGATCACCTTGTACGTCATCAACTCGCTGTTGGGCACCTGGTCGTCGTCGGCCGGGCGCTGGGCGGCTCCCAGCGGAGTCTCGGGATGCGGCAAATACGGCCCCACGCCGATCATATCGAGGTCCAGTCGGGCGAACATGGCGATGTCGGCCGCGAGGTCCTCGTAGGTCTGACCGGGAATGCCGATCATCACGCCGCTTCCCACCTCGTAGCCGAGCGCGCGAATCCGCCGCAACAGGGCGATGCGATCCGAGACGGTGCCGGGCCGCGGGGGGTGAAGCCGGTCGTAAAGGGCCCGGTTCGACGTTTCAAAACGCAACAGGTAACGATCGGCCCCGGCGGCCCGCCAACAGGCCAGTTCGTCTTCGCTTCGCTCGCCGAGACTCAAGGTCACGGCCAAAGGCGTCTCGGCCTTGATCCGGCGGATGAGGTCGGCCATCCCGTCGCGGGTGATTCCCGGATCCTCGCCCGACTGGAGCACCACGGTGCCGTATCCCAGCGACTCGGCCAGCCGGGCGCACCGGAGGACTTCGTCGGCGGTCATCCGGTATCGGGTGACCGACGTGTTCGGGGCCCGCAGGCCGCAGTAGGCGCACAGCCGCACGCAATGGTTCGACAGCTCGACCAGCCCGCGCAAATGGACCTCGCCGCCGACATGAAGCTGCCGCGTGGCGTCGGCGCGACGCCAGAGTTCGGCCAGCCTGGCCTCGTCGGTCTCGCGGAGCCAAGAGAGGATCTCGTCGTGTTCCATGGTGCCAGCGGCTCGATGGCAACTGTTCCTCGCGCGCCTCCAGGGTTCGTTCTGGTCGAGTTTTGCCAACGGCACTTGAAGGTATTATACCGATTCGCCGAGATCGGACTCGCGAGACGAAATCCGTGCCCCCGAGAAACCGAATCAACTGGGCACGGCCGACTTTCTTCCCAAGAGCTTCTCGCGGGTTGCCCATAACCCGGCCGAAGGGGTCGGAATGAAGAACACGCGTTCGCCGTTGGGCAGGTCGTTCCACCCTTCCCGCAGCTTGTCGGGGGGGTACTTGGCGAGCGTTTCTCCCAGATCGGCGTAGCGGAAGTTGACCCGTTCGATGTCTTCCTTCGAGACGTGCCCCGGCGCATAGGTGATCGAGAATCGCCCCTCGGACGAGCCATGGATCAGGTGCGCGGTGGCGTGAGCCAAGTCTTGCAACTCTGGGGTCTTGCGCCACGCTTCCATCACCCGAGGGGTGCCTACATAACCGTAGCGGCGGATGATCGAATCGACTTCGGGCTGCTCGCCGAACCGCTCGAGGCCCGGGGCGATGATGATCAACTCGCCGCCATCGGCCAGGGCCATGCGCGTGCGATAAATCGCCTTGTTCGCCACCCAGGTGCTGGCAAACTCGTCGGCCTGCATGACACACACCATTTTGGGGACCGGCTCGTCGAACACCGTGATGTTCTCGGCGCGCGATTGCTTGGCTGCCTGAAGATAGGTGTCAAGGTCGTCGCCCACGTACACCCCCGTGTGGACCAGTTTGTCCTCCTCATTGCGGGCCATGACGAGCTGGACATAGAAGTCGGGCAGCCGGCCTAGATAATCCTCCTCGGCCTTGTTGAAGCAGGCACGCAGCGGCGTGACGAGCGTGCCCAGGTTGTTCTCGATGCCATAGCAGGCGGCAGCCATGTGCGAGGCGCAGATCATCTCCTTGCCGCCCAAGCCGATAAAGTAGTTCTTGTTGTGGTTGGCAAAGCCGAGGACCTCGTGCGGCACGACGTGTCCCACGTGGATCACCAGGTCCCACGGTTCCTCGATCAGCATCCGGTTGACGACCACGGGGATGGTCCAGTCGGCCGCCCCACCGGTGGTCTGTTTGACGAAATCGGCCGGTACCTCGCCCAGTCGCACGCACCCGCCGCGCCAATCGTGGGCGTGAATGCGCTCGTTGGGGATCGTGCCGAACATGCGCCGGTTTTGCTCGGGCGTGTGGGGCACGTGCTGGCCGAGCGTGGGGATCACGTGGCAATCGGCCTCCTTGGCGAAACGGTGGTAGAGCATCTCGGTGAGTCTGCCCGCGCCCGAGTGGGCCCGGGTAATGTCGGGCGGCAACAAGAGCACCCGCTTGGGCCGGCGGCAGATCCGCTGGCGCGCTTCGTCCGCCGTGCGGTCCATCAGCGATTCCAGACGTTCCCAGGGGATTTGCTCCGCGGTTTCCGAGAACCAGGGCATGGGCGACCTCGCGGTGAGACATGCGTGCGCGTGACAAATCATCAAGGATAGCACGACCGCGGCAAAGTGGACAGGTGCCGACGCGAATGCCGGAGGAAGGAACCGCAAGAGTGCCCTCTTGACGGCGCCTTGTTTCGGCGCTATTCTGGCACGGGGTGCTGTCTCCTTCCAAACGTCGAGATGCCGCCTTGTCTCTTCGGCTGGGCCGATCCGTCCCGAGGCGAAACCCATGGGGATGACGTTGGTTCTCGGGGCCTCCGTCGCGCTGCAATTCGCCGCGGCGATCCTTGCCTTGCGGCTGATTCGCATTACGGGACGTAGTGCCGCATGGAGCCTGATCGCCGCGGCGCTTGTGGTGATGGCCGTCTGGCGCCTGGCCGCGCTGGTGGCGGCCGCGCAAAGCGACCCGCCCGCCACGGCCGGGCCGTTGAGCGAGTGGCTTGGATTGGCGGTCTCGGTGCTGCTGTTTGCGGGCATTGCGGCGATCAAGCCGCTGTTTCTCGTGCTCCGGCAGTCGGAACGGACCATGCGCCGGCGTGCCCGCCGCGCCGAGCGCTACGGCGAGGCCCTTTACGCCTCCCTGGTCGCGAACCTGCCGGTCCATGTGCTCCGCAAGGACCTCGAGGGCCGGTTCGTCTTCGCCAACCGATCGTTCTGCGAACTGGTGGGCCGCACATGGGACGAAATCGCGGGAAAGACCGATTTCGACCTCTATCCCGCCGAGCTGGCCGAGAAGTTCCGCCGCGACGACCAGACGGTCCTCCAGACGGGCCAGGTCCTGGAGACCGTTGAGGAGAACGCGAAGGACGGGCAGACGCGCTATGTCGAGGTGCGCAAGTCGCCGGTCCGCGACACGGCAGGCAACCTGGTCGGCGTCCAGGTCGTCTTCTGGGACGTGACCCACCGCAAGCAGGCCGAGGCAGCGCTGGAGCACGAGCGGTCGCTGCTTCACGCACTGATGGACAACTTGCCCGATTTCATCTATTTCAAGGACTCCCAAAGCCGGTTTCTTCGGGTCAATCGCGCCCTGGCCCGCCGTTTCGGCTTGGACGACGCCTCGGACGCGATCGGCCGGACCGATTTCGATTTCTTCGCCGAGGAGCATGCCCGCCAGGCCCGGGACGACGAGCAAGAGATCTTGCGCACGGGCATGCCGATCCTCGACAAGGAGGAGAAGGAGACCTGGCCCGACGGGCGGATCACGTGGGTTGCCACCACCAAGATGCCTCTTCGCGACCGGGACGGCCGGATCGTGGGCGTGTTCGGCATCTCGCGCGACATCACCGAGCGCAAGCAGGCCGCCGAGGCCCTCCGGGCAGCCAAGGAAGCCGCCGAGGCAGCCAACCGGGCCAAGAGCGCCTTTCTGGCGAACATGAGCCACGAGATCCGCACCCCGCTCAACGCGATCATCGGGATGACGGAGTTCGTGCTCGATACCCCCTTGTCGCCGCAGCAACGCGACTATCTTGCCGTGGTGCAAGAGTCGGGCGAATCGCTGTTGACGATCCTCAACGACATTCTCGATTTTTCGCGGATCGAGGCGGGCAAACTCGCGCTGGATTCCGCGCCGTTCGACCTGCGCGAGGTGCTGTTCGATGCGGTCAATGCGTTCTCGCTGAGGGCGCGCCGCAAGGGCCTCGAACTGGCCTGCCACGTGGACCCCGAGGTGCCCCGGGCGGTCGTGGGCGACGGGAACCGGCTGCGCCAGGTGCTGGCCCATCTGGTGGGCAATGCCGTCAAATTCACCGACCAGGGCGAGGTGCATCTTCGCGTCGAGTGCCAGCCCGAGCCGAACGACGAGGTGTCGCTGGTGTTCACCGTGTCCGACACGGGGGTTGGTATTCCGCACGACAAGAAGGAGTTGGTGTTCGCGCCGTTCGAGCAGGCCGACTCGAGCACGACGCGGCGGTTCGGCGGCGCGGGCTTGGGACTGGCGATCTGTTCCCGGCTGGTGGAGTTGATGGGCGGGCGGATCTGGGTGGAAAGCGAGCCCGGACAAGGCAGCGTCTTTCGCTTCACCGCCCGATTCCCCCGCGCCGAGCGCGGCAAGGCCCCCGTGCGCCTGGCGCCGGCGATCGTCCGCGGCGCCCGCGTGCTCGTCGTCGATGCCAACGACAGCGACCGCCACGCCCTGGAGGAGCTGTTCGCCCGCTGGGGCACGCGCCCCAGCGCCGCCTCGGACGTGCGCGAGGCCATGTCGCTTTTGGAAGAGTCGTGCTTGTTGAGCGACCCCTTCCGGCTGGCCGTCATCGAGGAGGTGCTGCCGGAACTCGACGGCTTCTGTCTGGCCGAGTGGATCCGCCGCCACGCGCAGCTTGGAAGGATGAGCATCGTGATGCTCAGCTCCGCGAGTCCGGCCGACAACGCGGCGCAGTGCCAGGCCCTGGGCATTGCCTCGTACCTGGTCAAACCCGTCCGGCCGTCCGAGTTGCTCGATGCCGTCGCGGCGGCCCTGCGGAGCGCCGCGATCGAGGAGGAACCCCCGCTTCGCGGCCGGCGCGCTCGAATCCGTCCGCTGCGCATCCTGCTGGCCGAAGACAGCCTGGTCAACCAGAAGCTCGCGATCGGCCTGCTCCAGCGCGAAGGGCATGCCGTGACGGTGGCCAACAACGGCCGCGAGGCGGTCGCCCGGGCCGAATCGCAGTCGTTCGACGTGGTGCTCATGGATGTCCAGATGCCCGAGATGGACGGCCTGGAGGCCACGGCCGCGATTCGCCAGCGCGAGCAGGGCACCGGCCGGCACGTTCCGATCATCGCCATGACGGCCCATGCCTTGCAGGGCGACCGCGAACGGTGCCTCGAGGCGGGCATGGACGAGTACATCGCCAAGCCGATCCGCGCCCAGCAACTGCTCGGCCTGCTCGAGACGATGTTCGGCGCGGCCCCGTGCCCCCGCGCGGGCGACGAGCCGAAGACTGCCATCGACGGGCCCGACTGGGAGCAAGCGTTGGCGGGCCTGCAAGGCGACCGCGAACTTCTCCAGGTGATCGTCGACACGGTGTTGGAGGAATCCACCCGGCTGCTCGACGACATCCGGCGTGCCGTGGCCGCGGGCGACGCCGCCGCGCTGCGGTTGGCGGCCCATACGCTCAAAGGCTCGGTCCGACACTTCGGCACGAGCGTCGTGTTCCAGAAGGCCCTCGAGCTGGAACAAATGGCCCACGCGGGATGCCTTGCCGAAGCCGAACCCGCCCTGGCCGCACTCGAATCGGCGCTGGCGAGCTTCCTCGAGGCCCTCAAGTCGCCCCCGCCCCCGGCGCAAACAGGGCCGGCGGGCCCTTGAAACCTGGCGGGCGCGCCGGGTCCGGCGTTCGCCGTACCCCGGGCGAGGACCCGCGCTCGGGGCGGCCGGCGTGCCGATTCACTCGGGGCCACCCGCTCGGCCGAGCGCCATCGCGTAGAGGAAGATGCCCGCGGCCACGCCCAGGTTGAGCGAATCGACGCCCGCCTGCATTGGGATCGTCACGCGCTGGTCGCACTGCGACAGCCAACCGTCGCGCAGCCCGGCGGTCTCGTTCCCCACCAACACGGCCGCGCGGCGAGGCCACCGGAACTCGGCGAGGGGCAGGGCGCGGCGGTCGAGCACCGCCGCCACCCGGATAACCCCCCAACGCTCGTGAACCGCCTCAAGGTCGGCGGCCAGATCGGCCGAGCGGGTCATCGGGGCCTGGACCACTGCCCCCATCGACACCCGCATGGCCCGGCGCGACAGCGGATCGCAGCATCGCGGACCGAGCACCACGGCGTCCAGGCCGAACCCCGCCGCACTCCGCACGACGAGTCCCAGATTCTCGGGCTTGGTGACCTCCGGCAGGACGACCAGGCGCAAGCCCACATCGGTCTCCGGCGGAGGCAGCAACTCGTCCAGCGCCGGCAGTGCCCGCCGTCGACCGACCGCCAGCACGCCGAGATGGAAGGGAAAGCCGACGATCCGGCTCACCAGCGATTCGGGCGCCACATAGAGCGGCGCGCGGTCGCCCACCAAGGCCCGGAACTCCTCGCCGTGTTTCTGGGCCACCAGCACCGATTCGACCGGGTAGGGGCTCTCCAGCAGGCGGAGGACCACTTCCCGCCCCTCGGCCATGAACAGGCTCTCGCCCCGCAGCGTCCGATCGCGCAGATTCCGGTAGCTGGCCACGCGGGGATCGTCGAGCGAGTCGATGACGTGCATGGATGTCGGACTGACCGTTGTCATGTCTGCCGTTTCAGCGACTCGGCGATCTTGGCGAAAAACGCATTCCATGCGTCGTCCTTGGCTTTGCCGTCGAGTCCCAGGCGGACGATGACCAGTTCTCGGGCACCGTCGGAACCTACGGCTCGCAGCAATGCCGCGGCCTCGTCGAGTATGCGGCCGTCCACGCCTTGCGACTCTGGGGTGGCTTCGTCCCACCGGACGCCGGGAAAGACCGCCTTCTCCGCGGCACGGCAAGGAGACGCCGTCAGCAAGGCGACCAACGCGAACACAGCGAATTGGTCGACCGAACCGCACCGAAGGTGTTTGATGGATCTCATTGGCTTCTCCTGGCTGACGACGATAGCACACCGCATGGGGTCGGACAATCTAGAGCGGCCAGGCAAAACCCACATGCGCCCGGATAACCTTGCCGAGGTATCGGAGGCAGACCTTTGGCCTCCAGCCCTGGCGCAAGGGGGGAAAGCGCACCGAGCGTTCAATTCTTCGCCGGGGCCTGCTACAATAGGTGCCGGCGGGGTTATTCTTTCCGGCTGCTTGGGCGGGCGGTTGCCGCCAGCAGCGAGGCGGGCTGATGTATAGCCGGTGGTTCGACATTGCCGTCGTGCTCTTGTGGCTGGCCTCGATGAGCTGGCTGGTCGTCGAGAAGGTGCTGCCATCGCTGGTGGTCGGGGAGCCGCCGAGTCAGCAACGGATCCTCGCCGCCCAACAGGATGCCCCGGCCGTGGGGTGGGACGTGCTGTGGAACGATCGTCCGATCGGCTGGGCGGTCAGCCTCACGGAGCCCTTGCCCGACGGGATGACGGAGGTCAAGAGCCTGGTCCATTTCAACGAGTTGCGATTGGCCGAGATGGTTCCGCAACTGGTTCAAAAGCTGTTGGGGCTGGACCAGAACACGCCCGACTTCCAAATGGAGGCCCGAAGCACCCTGGTGTTCGACTCGTTCGGGCACTTGTCGCGGTTCGAGTCGGTGGTCGGCTTTCCCCCGGCGGCGGAAACGCTGGCCGTCAAAGTGAGGGGCCAGATCGACGGCGCCGAATTGCGTCTGGCGATCCACTGCCCGGACTTTCCTCCCATCGAGAAGACCTTGAAGATCGGCAACGCGATGCTCAGCGACGCGATGTCGCCGCAGAGCCACTTGCCGGGTTTGCGCGAGGGCCAGGAGTGGACCGTGGAGGTGTACTCGCCGCTGAGCCAGTCGTCGAACCCCACCGAGATCCTCCATGCCCGCGTCGAGACTCGAACCCCTATCCTATGGAACGACCGGCAAATCGATGCGTGGTTGGTCGTGTTCCGGGGCGATCCCGGCTCGCGGTTCGGCAGCGAGGGGGACATGCGCGGGAAGATGTGGGTCAGCCGCGAGGGCGTGGTGCTCAAGCAACAGGTGACGATCCTCCGCTCGAGCATGACGTTCGTCCGGCTTTCCGACCGCAAGGCCGAGAGTCTCGTGGAAAAGTATCACATCCGGCTCGCGAAGGATGGCCTGGCGCGGCCGGGCGCGACCGACCCTTTGGACCCAACGCGGCGGCCATGATCCACTTCGAGCACGTAACGCGGACCTACGGCCCGAAAGTCGCCGTGTCGGACCTGACCTTGAGGATCCCGGCGGGCGAGTTGTTCGCCTTTCTGGGACCGAACGGGGCGGGCAAGACCACGGCCATCAAGATGCTGGTGGGGTTGCTGCACCCGACGTCGGGCACGGTGCGCGTCGGCGGGTGCGACACGGCGACCCGGGCCCGCGAGGCTGCCCGCCTGATCGGCTTCGTCCCCGACGAAGCGTTCCTCTACGACAAGCTCTCGGGGCGCGAGTTCCTCCAGTTCGTCGCCGAGATGCGCGGTCTGAGTCCCGCCGAGATGGAAGACCGCATCGAGCGCGAGGCGGCGACGTTCGAGTTGAACGGCTTCCTCGACGAACTGACCGAGACCTACTCGCACGGAATGCGGCAACGCCTGGTCTTCGCCTCGGCCCTGCTGCACGACCCGCCCGTGCTCGTGCTCGACGAACCGACCGTGGGGCTCGATCCCAAGAGCGTGCGGCTCTTGAAAGACTTGCTGCGGGCCAGGGCCGCGGCGGGCATGGCGGTCTTCATGTCCACCCATACCCTCGCCATCGCCGAGGAGATCGCCGACCGGATCGGCATCATCGACCGCGGCCGGCTGCTGTTCCTCGGCACGCTCGACGAGCTGCGCCGTGCCCGGGCGACCGCGGGAACCTCGCTGGAGCATCTCTTCCTGGAGCTGACCGCCAACGGAAACGGGGACGCCGCCGGCCAGGGAACACGTCCCGCGCTGGTGCCGCGTTCCGAATAGACCATGATCCACGACGACCTCGAGGTGCGGATCTCGCTGGCGGCCCGGCCGCCGAAGGTGCGCCCCCTGCTCAGCGGGCCGGAAGAAGCCTACGCCTTCTGGCGGATGCGCCGGCGCATGCTCCGCACCGTCCTCGGCCAGATGCTGCGCGAGGGCAGGCTCCGGCTGACCATGGTCTTCTTTCTGAGCCTGCTCCTGTGGCTGGGGCTTTTCTGGCTCTTCCACGACGCCTTCGTGTTTCTCGACACCGCCATCCCCACCCCCCAACTCTATGACCGTACCGTCCAGACGGTCTTCGGCCTGTTCTTCGGCACGCTGATGGTGATGCTCGTCTTCTCGTCGGCGATCCTGCTCTACAGTTCGCTGTTCCGCGGGCACGATGTGCCGCTGCTGCTGACCATGCCGGCCCGGGCCGAGCGGGTCTTCCTGACGAAGTTCCAGGAAGCGATCGTCATGAGCAGTTGGGCCTTTCTGCTTTTGGGAAGTCCCATGCTCCTGTCGTATGGCGTGGTCCATCGGGCCCCGTGGTACTTCTACGCGGTGCTGGCGCCTTTGCTGGTGGCCTTTACCTACGTGCCGGCGGGAATCGGCGCGGTCGCGTGTCTGGGGATCGTCCACCGGGTGCCGGGCGGCCGGTGGTGGGTGCTGGTCATGGCGGGATTGGCGGTCCTGGTCGGCGCCGTGGTCCTGGCCCGATCGCTGCTGGCCGGCGCGGAAGACAACCTCTTGACCGTCGGCTGGTTCCAGGAGATGCTCAACCGGCTGGAGATCACCGAACATCGGCTGCTGCCGAGTTGGTGGCTGAGCACGGGCGTGCTCCAGGCGGCGCGCGGGCAGTGGCGCGACGCGGTCATGTTCCTGGCCCTGATGATCTCCAACGCCCTCTTCTTCCGGCAATTGGCGATCTGGACCGCGGCCAGGTTGTACCGCGCGGCGTACAGCCGGCTTCACGGGCGCCGGGTCGCCAAGCGGCGGACCCGGGCCGCGTGGATCGACCGCGCCACCCTGGCAGCCACCCGGCTGTTTCCCGTCCAGGTCCGATTGCTGATCGTCAAGGACCTGCGCCTGTTCCGCCGGGACCCGGTGCAGTGGTCGCAGTTCCTCATCTTCGCCAGCCTGTTGGCGCTGTACTTCCTCAACATCCGGCGGTTCAGCTACGACATTTACTACGTGGGCTGGGTCAACGCCGTGAGCTTCTTGAATGTGTCCGTGGTGGGGCTCTTGCTGTCGACGTTCACCACGCGATTCGTTTTCCCCATGATCAGTCTCGAGGGCCGGCGATTCTGGTTTCTCGGCCTGCTGCCGGTCCACCGCGACACGATCCTGTGGAGCAAGTTCCTCTTCGCCGTGGGTTGCTCGATCATTCCGTCGTCGCTCTTGATTCTCTTAAGCGACGCGATGCTCCGGGTCCAACCCGTCGTGGCCGCAAGCCACCAGTTGACCTGCCTGGTCTTGTGTTTCGGGCTTTCGGGGCTGGCGGTGGGGTTGGGCGCCAAGATGCCCAGTCTCCGCGAGGAGTCGCCCTCGCGCATCGCGGCGGGCTTCGGCGGAACCCTGGTCCTGGTGCTCAGCACGCTCTACATCGTGGTCGTCGTGCTCTTGACCGCCGTCCCGTGCCACTTCTATTTCGGCGCCCAAGGGGCCGCCCGGTACTTCGACAACCCGGGCCGGTTTCATCTGTTCCTCGAGCGCTGGCTTCTAATCGGCACGTTGGGAAGCCTTGTGTTGGGTAGCCTGACGACGGCCGCGCCGATGTACCTCGGGTTCCGCGCGTTCCGTCGCATCGAGTTCTGACGCGAGGACGCCCCCACGCGCCGGACCGCCACTTTCGCCCCGCCGGCAAACCGGATACATTGAGGGCCACTGGGGCGATCCCCGCCGATGCACGGCTTGCAGGAGGAATCGAGTCTTGATCACGAAGATTACCGGCGAACTGGCCGAGTTGAGCGAGGAAGCGGCCACCCTGCGGATCGGCGCGTTCGAGTACGAAGTGCTCATCCCCGAGTACTCTCGCCGCCAGTTGCAGCGGATGCTCCACTCCGAGGTCAGCCTGTTCACCATCGAGTACCTCGAGGGCAACCAGATGCAGGGCCGCATGACGCCCCGGCTGATCGGTTTCACCAGCGAGATCGAACGCGAGTTCTTCGAGCTGTTCTGCTCGGTCGACGGGGTGGGCACGCGCAAGGCGATGCGCGCGATGGTCCGGCCGGTCAAGGAGATCGCCACGGCGATCGAGGAGCAGGACGCCAAGAGTCTGGCCAGCCTGCCGGGCGTGGGTCCCGCCACGGCGGAGCGGATCATTGCCAAACTGCGGCGCAAGGTGCCGAAGTTCGCCCTGATGGTTACCCGCGAGGAAGCTCGCGAGGCCGAAGTCGAGCCCGACGTGGTTTCGGAGACGTTCGAGGTGCTGCGGACGCTCGGGCACAGCGAGAGCGACGCGCGGCGCCTGCTCGACACCGCCTTGTCGAGCAAGAAGAAGTATCCCGACGTGCAGAGCCTGCTCCAGGCCATTTACCAGCAGACGCAGCAGAAGCACCATGACTGAGCTTGCGCATGTCGAGCCGACCGGCGAAGACGCCTCGCCGGTGGTGCGTGCTCGGGCGTGCCCGGCCTGCGGTTCGCCGGTCGAGCCCTTCGACAAGTACTGCGTGGCCTGCGGCGCCACGCAGCCGGGCCCGGAAATCGCCGGGGCGCCCGCCGCGCCGCAGAAGCACTTTCGGTGCGAGAACTGCGGGGCCGAGGTGTCGATCGATCCCGACCAGCGGAGCTACACCTGTGCGTTTTGCGATTCGCACTACGTGGTCGAGTTCAGCCCGGCCGAGACCGGGCGCCAAGCGCCCGAATTCGTGATCGGATTCGCCATCCCCCCCGACGAGGCCCTTCAGCGATTCCGCCAGTGGCTCGGACGCAATAGTTGGTTCCGGCCCGGCGACTTAAGCGCGGCTCAGATCGCCGAGAAGCTCAAGGGGGTCTATGTCCCGTTCTGGTCGTTCTCGACGCTGGCCCGCAGCACCTGGTCGGCCTCGATCGGCGAGTACTGGTACCGCACCGAGACCTACACGGCCACCGAGAACGGCAAGACCGTCACGAAGACCCGCACGGTGCGCGAGACGGAGTGGTGGAACCTCAGCGGAGGGCACCATGAGTACTACAGCGGCTACCTGGTCTCGGGCAGCCGGGGACTCAGCCAGCGCGATGCCGAACGGATCAAACCCTTCCATTTGGCGGCCCTCCGGCGTTACGAGCCCTATTACCTGGCGGGTTGGCTCTCGGAGGAGTACTCGGTCGAACGCGACGTGGCCCTGGAAACGTCGCTTCAGGTCTTCCGTCAGATGGAGCGCGACGCGGTCGCGGCATTCCTGCCCGGCGACACCTACAGCGACCTGCGCGTCGAGACGCAGTTCACCGACGTGGGGTCGGACCTCATCCTGCTCCCGGTGTACCTCTTGACCTACCGCTACGGCAACCGACTTTACCGGTTCCTGCTGAACGGGCAGACGGGCAAGGCCGCAGGCGACAAACCCCTTTCCGGGTGGCGCGTGGGGATCGCCGTGGCGGTGGCCCTGGGCCTGGGGCTGCTCGTTTGGCTCTTGACGCGACTGCTTTAACGGTCCGCTGGCATTTACCGCTCGATCAGTCGCAGCACGTCCGCCGGGCGTTCGACCAAGGCCCGCGCACCGCTGGCGAGCAGTTCGTCGCGCGTGCGGAACCCCCAGAGGGCCCCCACGGGATACATGCCCGCGGCCACCGCGGTCTGCATGTCGGTGTTCGTGTCGCCCAGGTAGAGGATGCGTTCCGCCGAAACTCCAAACTCGCTTGCGATGCACAGCGCCCCCGTGGGGTCGGGCTTGCGGGGTAGGGCGGCGCCCGCCCCAACCACCGTGGCGAATCGCCAGCGCGGCAAGAGGCGCTCGACGCACAGCCGAGTGAACTCCTGGGGCTTGTTCGAAAGCACCGCCATCGGAAGCCGCCGGGCGACCAGGGCGTCGAGCAACTCGGGAATGCCCTCATA
>JANLFZ010000050.1:19743-20005 GCA_024653385.1 Thermoguttaceae bacterium
TGTCGGCCCAGCGACGTCCATACTCTTCGCGAAGCAGTTCGGCGCACCGGGCGAGGGTTTGGGGATCGTGGTGCTCGGGTGGCAGGGCCCGGCGCACGAGCGTCTCTACCCCGTCGCCAATGAACCGCTTGAACGACTCGACGGGATGCTGGGGAAGGCCGAGCCGGCGCAGGGCGGCGTTGGCCGAGTCGGCCAGATCCTCAAGCGTGTCCAACAGCGTCCCGTCGAGATCGAAGAGCACGGCTTCGAGGTGCATGGAGGC
>JANLFZ010000519.1:0-1478 GCA_024653385.1 Thermoguttaceae bacterium
AGATCGTACTTGCCAAGCATGCGTTGCGAAGGCATGCGCCGGTCGCGCGGCGCCGCGCCGAGCGGCTGGCGCAGGGTTCGGGCTTGGGGCCCGGGCTTGGCGTCGCTGGGCGAGGGCTGCGGCGGTTCGGGTTCGTCGGCACGCGGCGCCGGAGGCAGGGGCGTTACCCCCGATGCCTTCGGGGCCGGCGGAGGCGAAGACGGCGCCGGCGGAGGCGAGGGGACGGGTCCCGACTCGACCGCCCCGTCCTGACTCGAGGAATCGCCCGGCTTGGGCGTGGCGGGGACGGCCGTCGTGGGAATGCCTTCGTCGTCGAGCACCTCCGCCGCCCCCGCTTGCTGGTTGTACGGCCCGCGGCTGACGAGTTTCGGCATGGTGAAGCCGTAGTTCAGGTAATGGCCCGCGTCGCGCTGCTTGGCCCGCCGTGCCGCGTCGAAGTAGGCCTTGGCCGGCCAGGGACCTTCGGCGAGGTACACGCCGTTGTATTCCAAGAGCGACCCCTTGCGGAAGTGGACGCCCGCGATCGCGATGCTGTAACGCGCCAGCGACTGGTAGTAGCGGTCCTCGGCGTCGGCCAGACGCCGCTGGGCGTCGAGCAAGAGGTCCAACGTCACCGAGCCCAATTGATAGGCCGCTTCGACCGCCTTGACTTCGGTCTGGGCCGCGACACGCTGATTGTAGAACGTCTGGGCGAGTTGGTAGTTTTGGGCCAGATCGCGGAAGGCCTCGGCGAGCTGGTGCGTCAGCTCCAGCTCCTGTTCCTGAAGCACCTTGCGTTCGCGGATGAGGTTGATCTGGGCGTTCCGGACCCCCGCCATCTCGCGGCGGAACCCGAAGGGGAATCGCAAATCGAGCCCGAGGTGCCACTCCTCGAAGTTGCCGTCGGCCATCGAGCCGTAAGCGCTGTTGTGCCCGGCAATCAGATCGTCGCCCAGGCCCGGCCAGCGGTATCGGGCCACGCCGTCCAACTGCGGCAAGAGCCAGTTCTTCGAGGCGATCAGTTCCAGTTCGCGCTGCTTGATGACCCACTTCTGGCGGCGCAACTCGGGGCTGCGCACCAGGGCCTCGCTGTGCGCGTCGTACCAGTCGAACTTGACCTCGGCGGTGGTCGGCTCGTCGCAAGGGCGGATGACCCGGCCGTCGCTACTGGTCAATCCCATCATGTAGCGCAGCACGCTTTCCTGCTCGTAGAGCGCGCTGTGCGACTGTTCCACGGCGGCTCGGAAGGTAAAGTACTGCTGCCTGGCCTGGGCTTCTTCTTGAGCGCTGCCGCCCTTGGCCCCGGCCTGGAACTTCGCGTAGACGCTCCGCCATGTCTGGAGTGCCGCGTCGCGCCCGGCGATCGCCGCGTCGAGCCGGCGGTAGGCATAGTACAGGCTCCAATAGGCCCGTTCGACGTCGGCCACATGGTTGCGCACCGCGGCCTCGAAATCGGCCAGGCTCTGGTCCGTGCGGAGCCGGGCGATCATCACGCCGTT
>JANLFZ010000519.1:1488-4354 GCA_024653385.1 Thermoguttaceae bacterium
AACCCCGGCACCGCGCCCGGACCGGCGATCCGGTTGTATCCCACGCCGTAGCCGCGCAAGAACGGCTGGCGAATTTCCACCTCGAGATTGGCGTCCCACTCGCTCGGCATCGGCCGGATGAACGACGGCGTGTTGTTCCACTCGTACCGGACGTTGTGCCGCACCGCCATCTGGGCCCCGGTCGCGTTGAGCTTCGAGATCTGGGCCTGGAACGTGCCCAGATCCTGCTGGAAGACCTGCGGGCGGATGAAACTCGCGTTCTGCGGCGTGTCGTTCCGTTCCCAGAACACGCTGGTGGCGAATTGCGCGTCGAACGCCGACAACGCCGCTTCGACGCCGGTGCGCGGGTTGGTTTCCTCCTGGGCCGGATTGTACATCGTCACGACCTGGAACGGCGCCCGTTGGATGGCGTCGGGAACGCGGTAGCTCCCCACGTCGCCGATCAGGCTGTTGCGGATCACCGTCGCGTTGGCCAACGAGATCCGCACCGCTTCTTCGAGTCTCAGGTCCCAGGTTTGCTCGGGCTTGTCGCTTGCCAGCGTCAACGGCGGCTTCGCTCCGGTGACCTCGTCCAAGCTGGCCGTCTCGACGTCGGGATACTCGATCTCAGTCGCCGTGTTGACGTAATGGGCCGGATTGGGGGCCTTGTGGGAGAAGTAGAACGGCTGCTGGGGCTGACAGCCGGTCGCGGCGACCAAGAGCACGGTCGACAAGAGGCGCAAGCCAGAATGCTGCCGTCTCATGAGAGTTCCTCGTACGCCGTGGGGGGAACACGGCCAGCGGGTCCCGCACCACACGGGCGCGGGACTACAGCCGGCTCTTCCTAATAATCGGCTGTGGTGGTATCGGCAGCGCTTTCGGCAGACTTTGACAAATCCCCCGACGAACTAATCGGAATCAATTGCGCACTCGCCGCAAACGCCCCATCACCCCACGTTTTCCGCGACAAGAAGAGGAAACGAGCCCGAACCGCAACGATTCCGGGACCTCCCAAGGAAAGAAGGAAGGAAGACGGAGACCGTCACGAACGCAACATGGCCCGTCCTGGACCGGATCGGTCTGGCGGTATCCAGATTGCTGCCCCCAAAGATTCCGGAGAACCATCCCCAAACAGGTGGGGCGCGATTACTCCCCTACGTAGGGGATCAGGGCCATGAATCGGGCTCGTTTGATCGCCTTGGTCACTGCGTGTTGGCTGACGGCCGTGCAGCCGCTCTTGCGTCGCCCGATGATTTTTCCCTGGCGGTTTGTCAGCTTCTTGAGCAACTCGATGTCTTTGTAGTCCACATAGAGCGGACGGGGACGCTGACCATCGACGAAGATCGGGTCCTTTTTCTTGCCACGCGGCTTGGCCTTGGCCCGCTTCTTGGCAATCCGAGGGTTGCGATTTCGGGAATTGGACATTGGTCTTACCATGTGACGCTGACCCATCCTCTCGCAAGTCGATCGATGCGGTCCCACACTCATCACGGGGACAACCGCCGCGGACAGACCTTCAGTCTATCGGATGCCCTGCGAAACGCAACCCCACTCGACTCCAAGCATCACAACATTGATGCCCGACCCGATTCCCAACAGGGCAACACGGTCCCCCGAGCGAACGCAGCCGTTCTCGAGGCCCAAGGCAGCCGTCATGGGCAGCGCCACCGACCCGGTGTTCCCCAGAAAATGGACCGTTGGGTAGTCGAGCGACGCGTCCAAGTCGAGTGCCGCGAAGAGGGCACGTTGGTGGGCACGTCCCACCTGATGGCAGAATGTCCGGGCGATCTGATGCCGCTGCCAGCCCAGGGTGTCGAGGAACCGCGCAAAGGCCGTCTTGGCCGTGCAGACTCCCTCCCGTAAGAGGGATTCCGAGTCGGTCCACATCAACGGCCGGGACTCGCCGCCGATGGTCTCGTCCCGGTCGCTGTGGCACAAATCGCAGAAGGCGGTGTTCGCCTGCACGACCCCGCCCACGAGGCGAGTCCCCGTGCGCGACAACCCTCGATGGGCGAGCACGACGGCCGCACTGCCCGAACCGAGGGTCAGCGAGGCCAAGGCCGTCTTCACGTCCTCGCGCGTTAGCGCCAGGTCGCGGTTGAGCCGATGGATGGTGTTTTCGACCAGGGTGCGGCTGCTCTCGGTCCCCACCACGATTCCGGCCTCGATCTGCCCCAACTCGATCATGTTGGCCACTTGGACCATGCCGTTCAGCAGCCCCAGGCAGGCGTTCGACACGTCGTAGATCATGCACTGGCCGGGCAAGCCGAGGCGCCGATGCACCCCGCACGCCGTGGCCGGTTCGAGGTAGTCCCGACACACCGAGCCGTGGATCAACGCGCCGACGCGACCCCTCTCAATCCCCGCCTGGCGCAGGGCCTTCTCGGCCGTCTGCGCGCTGATTTCACCAGGCATCGTGCCCGGCGACCAGAACCGCCGTTCGACAATGCCGGTCATCAGCTCCAGACGCCCCTCGGGCAGGCGAAGCCGCTGGTATAGCGGGGCCAGCCGCTGCTCGATCTCGGCCGAACTAACGACCTCCTCGGGCAGGGTACAGGCAATCGCTTCGAGACAAACGTGCTCAAATCGCATGGACGACCGGTATGCACCTGGGTCGAACCAGGCACCAGGGGTTGCGCGGCTGCCAAACCCGTCAGCATACCGCACCGCCACAAGCTGGTAAAGTTGTAGGGCGCGCAAAACGCACCCTCGGGGCATACCAGCTTCTGCGCGCGTTGGCAGGGCTCAAGAAGGTCATGTGGGAGACGCGCTCGGCGCGGGTCTCCCGACCCCGCCGACGCCAGGATCGAAGGTCTTCCGCCGTGTTGAGATTTCCGGCGGACCTGCGGGCTCCCTCGCTGGCGCTTCGGGTTCGTATGCCCAGGCG
>JANLFZ010000520.1:0-2299 GCA_024653385.1 Thermoguttaceae bacterium
GACCCGGGTCATCGCCGCCATCGCTTCGCGTGCGGTCCGCCGGTTTCGGGGGGCGTCGACCACGGCCATCACCTGGCCGCGATGGACCAGGTGCCAACTTTCGCGGCCGCCATACGAGGGCAAGGGGTAGACGAACGAGTATTCCCGGCGCACGGTCTTCAGCCGTTCCAATTGCTCGTGCAGTTCCCGAAGGCCCTGCCACAGATCGCGCAGCGCGGCGGCGTGTTCGAAGTCCTCTCGGGCAGCCGCCGAGCGCATGGCCCGCTCCAGCTCGTCCAACACCCCGGTGTTGCCCGAGGTGAGAAAGTCCCGCGCGGCCTGAACCCTGGCCGCGTACTGGCGGCGGGTGCATCCCCGCGCGCAGGGGCCTAGACAGGTTCCGAAATCGCGGCGCAAGCAGCGCGGGGCGGGATCACCCGGAAACAGCTCCTGCTGGTCGCCGAAGAACACCGGCGTCTTGTCGGGGCAATCGCGGAGCTGGAAACAATCGTTGACCATGCGGACCATCTGCCGGAGGACGCGCGTGGGACGCAGCGGCCCGACCAGCAGCCGATCGCGCCGGCTCGGCCGTTCGGTGACGTAGGCGCGCGGCGCCGGGTCTCCGCCCAGCGCCACATAGCCCCGACGGATCCGGCCCGGACGCCCCCGGACGTTGAACCGGGGACACCATCGGCGGATCAGCTCCAACTCGCGGAGCAGCGCGGCGAACTCGTGCGGGGCGGGTTCCCACAGCAGGCGCTTGGCCTGGGCGATGATGTGTCGCGCCTTGAGGTCGGCACCGACCGACAGGTAGCTTGACAGACGGTCCCGCAGACACTTCGACTTGCCCACGTAGATCAGCCGGTCCTCGGCATCCACCATGCCGTACACGCCGGGCTCGGCGGGGCAGTCGCGGCGGAGGCGCTGCCGTGCCGAGGCGCCTGCTGCGTCTAGCGGAAACTCTTGGGCACGCAAAAACCGGTCGGCGCACAGGAACGAGCCGCCAAACCCGTCGAACCGGCCGCATTCCTTCTCGGGATACAACACGCCGGACCCTCCGTGGAGACCGCCAGCTCCCACCGGGCAGGAGCCGCCTGGGGGTGGGCATTGTATCACGGGGGGCCAAAAGACCGCCAGCCGCCCGGCGGCTCGAGCGGGTACGGAATGGTCCCGCCTGGACCGCCTGACGGTGGGGCGACCATCCCATCAGAAGGCGTAGCCGGTGCGGCCCGCGGCATCTGTGGCCCCTGGGGGGGAACCAGATCGCTTTGTACTACCCCCGAAACCCGCGTCTGGGCCCTGAGACCTTCCGCACGGCTAAGCAGTTGCTCGGTGGGCACCACGGCCTGGGGCGTCAACTGGTAGTCGAAGGCCCGGTGATCGCGGATCTCGCCAGGGATGAGATTCTCCGTGACGAAGTCCAGCGGAACCATCTCGTACCACGGAGGAGGGATGGTCTGCATGACCGTCAGCGTCTCATATCCGTCCTTGACCAGGCGGATCCGGCGCGTGCCGTAATAGGTGAAGTTCGTCGACACCGGCGTGGTGCCGATTTCATAGTCGTCGACGTACACCAATGCGCCAGGCGGATTGCTTCGGATCGTCAACCGGCGCTGCACGCATCCCGTGGCGGCGACGCACACCACGGCGAGCAGGGTTGCCAGTCGGCCAAGCCGCCGATACAGCCCGAGGGCGTCACGAGATTCGCGCACGGTGCAAGACCCGTCTTCCCACAGCCGGTCACACGGTCAGGGCGGGAGTATAGTCGCCTGAGGAATGCGATTCCAGGTCGAATTCGGCGATTGGCGAGGCGGACTGGTTGCCGAGTCCCCGCGGAGCTAGAATACACGGCTGGCTATCTCGGCCGATTTGCGTCTGCGGGATGCGTCGCCCCCCTGCTACGGTGTAGCCACCGACGAGTCGCATGGACCCCCACGCAGCCAACTGGCAACAGTGTCTGGAAGTCGCCGCGCGAAGTGACATCGGGCTGCGTCGAGCAAACAACCAGGATTCGTTCGCGGTGGTCATGGCGGGCAGCCAAGAGCAATGGGAGCAAAGGGGGCACTTGTTCGTGGTTGCCGACGGGATGGGCGCCCATGCGGCCGGCGAATTGGCCAGCAAGCTGGCCACCGACAGCGTGCCGCTGACCTATCACAAGTTGCTCGATCGACCACCGCACGAGGCCCTTCTCCAGGCCGTGTGCGATGCCAACGCGCAAATCCACTCACGCGGGATGGCCAGCGACGATTTCCGCGGCATGGGCACCACGATCAGCGCGCTGGTGTTGTTGGCCGACAAGGCCTTCGTCGCCCACGTGGGC